>JAGOUU010000088.1 GCA_018061105.1 Gammaproteobacteria bacterium | reverse complement strand
CTCTTAAGTCGTCTAGAGTATTAACGATAGCCTCTAGACGACTCATTTCACGATTAAGAAGCTCAGAGCGCTCGCGATTGGCCCAAACAATTGGATCAGCTAGTTCGAGCTGTATTTCTTCAAGACGAGAATGCCTAGTCTCATAGTCAAAGATACCCCCTAAGCTGATGTTCACGCTCTGCTAGCTCTTGAAGTAACTGTTTGATTTGATTTAATTGTTCCACAGCTGATGAATAATATAACTAATATACATTAATGAAAAATTATATCATAGATTATTATTTATATTAACCATGTGAATAGGATAGGCAATTTTAATTCCATGTTCTTTAAAAATATTAGAAATAGCTAACATTACACTAGTCCGGACAGCTCCTCTACTTGGGGTCTTGTTTAAATCGATAAAAAAGTACATCTTGACAATCACTGCACTCTCAGAAAATTCTTTACAATAGATCTTTGGTTTAGGATCTTTTAATATTTCTTCGCTGCTTGCAAATAAACCTTCTAATAATTCACGAATTTTTTCTAAGCTTTCGTCATAAGATATTCTTAACTCTAATTCTAAGCGTATAATAGTATCTTTAAATGTCCAGTTAGTCAGGGGTTTATTAATCGTATCAGTATTAGGAACTATAACTTCCATATTATCAAACGACTGGACCGTCAATGATCGCATACCTATTTTAGTTACTTTGCCTTCGTACTCACCTACGGTGATAAAATCTCCCACTCTAATAGGCCGCTCTATTAATAATATAAGACCACTTACATAATTACTAAGAATTTCACGCAAACCAAAACCTAGGAAAAATAACAAACCACCTACTGCAACAGTTAAAGTCTGCGCTGGAAAGCCAATAAATCGAAGAATTATTATTAAACCGACAACTAAAATAGAATATTGAGTAAATACAGCAAGGCTGTTTCTTACTCCTAAATCTTTAGTCTTAGAATACAACCAACGATAAGAAAACTCTCTGCTCCACTTTGTTGCCCAGATCACAATACCAAAAATAATACAAATAATAAGAAAATCTTTAACAAAGATATCAACCCCAGAAACTGTTACTAAATAAAAATTTACAATAGCGTGTATCAGCGTGACTAAATCAACACCGCTGTTCCAGCCATAGATAAATACCAAGCCAATGCACGCAGAGACAAATAAAACAACATTTAAAACCGTTTGTAATGGCTTCAATACGGATTCTGTCCATAACCAGCCGTTTGTAACATTACGAATAAAAAATCTAAAAATTATTTCCATTAGTTCGTTTAATAATCCTTTGAATATTAACCATAAGGCTATAACCAAAGACAACTGTAATTCAGCCAATGCAATTTTCCATGCTAAATTAACATAACCAATTATGCCTAATGCAGCATTGGATAAAATTGTAATTGGAACGATTAAGCCTATGAGCCATATGGCTTTACGCACATAAGGCTTGGGTGTAAGACTGTCTATAATTAATTGTGGAACGACTTGCCAGTTAATTATCAATGGGTAGGAAACAGCTAGTAAAAACAACATAGATGACCGGTCAATAAAGTTTTGTGTCGTAATTGGTAACCGTAGTTCTTGACTTAAAATCATTAATACAGCCAAAATCGCACCTAACAGCAAAGAATATTTTAATCCATAAAATAAACGACGATCATCTCCCGAGATTTCTTCTATGTTTTCGATTAAAAACATATAACATAATTTTATAATCACACGATAAATTAAAAATACTAATGAGATCCAGAAAATTATTTTTATAAATATGCCAGTGACATTTGTTAGCCAAAATAAACTGTAAATATTAAATAAAACAGCTAAAAATAATTTATTATCATCAAGCAACTTAACAATAATATAAAAAGCAGAGCTTGAAAATCTATCACGATGTAGCTCACTATATACACCATCATATTTACTACGTAAAAATATAATTATTTTATAAAACAAAATAATTAAAGAAATAATAATGCATTCAATTAAAATAAATTCTAGAATCTTAAGAATATCTAAAGTAGAATCATCTACGCTCTCAAAATAACCTATTAATTGATAGCGAGCGCTGAGAATTTGCTTTCCTAATAAATAGGGTATGGCAAAAATGTCTTCAATTATAGCCTGCCATTCATAGAGACTAGATGGTAATTTCTGCCGCACAGAAATATCTTTCATATATAATTCATTAAGATTTTCTGAGAACGAAGCTAATTGGGAGACAATTTTATTAATCTCTTTAACTTTTTGAGTGTAAGCATTAGTAAACTTATGAAGCATTTCGGTTTGTGCATTATAAGCATCAACAGAAAGTGTTTTTACTTGATATTCTTTGTTAAGAACATTAATTGAAGCTTTAATTAAATTAATTTTATTATTAACTAATTCTTTAAGAGTATCCGCTTCTACTTTTAATCTATCGACTCTTTCAACTAAATTTTTCTTATTTTTAAGTCCTTCTTTATTTTTCTCTTCAAAATATTTTGAGATATCTGAAACTCTTGTTTCTAACCTTAGGAGATTTAACTGTAACTCTAATAATCGGCGGCTATTCTCTGCTTCTGCTATATTGGTGTGAATCCTGTTATATTTTGCTAAATCTCTATTGATATTAAAAGACAATAAATCATTTAAAGATAATTCTTTTTTATATTGTAATTCTATTTCTAACCAATTTTTGATTTGTTTATTAAGCTCAGCCTCCTGTTCGCTGTAAAAAACAAGATACCGCTGTTTATTTCTATCTTCGACAATAAGTCGCAATTCTTCTGTAATATTACCTGCGATAACTTTTGCTTTATTTAATAAATCCAAATGGCGATTTAAGTTTAATAATCGTTTTTTATTAATATCAAGCAAGGCCCTGTTTTCTTTTATAAGCGCTTGGAGATTTTGAATATTATTATTTAAAGACTGATTATTCCCCAAACTGGGAACTGTTAGACCTAAATATGACTGCAGTCGTTCTTCTAGTTGATAGATATTATTTTCACCTGATAAGACATCCTGGGCAGCATCATCGCGATCTATCGCAACTTGTTTTGCATGAATTTCTATTTTAGAGGCCTCTAGCCTAAATTGCTCTAAATAAGACTCGTTGTTAACATCACGTCTTTTACCATTTTTAATATTATTTAGTAGTAAGCTAGCTTCTTTCTCTATTTTAATATAAAAATCTTTAGAAAGTTTATAAGCATTTTGCTCGTCAAGTAATCTTTGCTCAAGAATGACGTCATTAGTTAGATCATCTGACAGTGAATTGGTTTGACAATAAGCCAATAGAGGCGATAATATCATCAACCACAGCAAAGATGAGTATAGTAAAAAAATATTTCTAAGCGCTGCTATTTTAGTCATTTGGCTCTTGTTACAATATATAAGTCAGGTTATTATATCATTAATTACTATGATTGGATCTGTTTATAATATTAATTATATAAAACAATTACCTAATAACAATATTAAGTTAAAAAAACAACCACAATTTTAAATTTAAATTCATATGAATTACCATTCTAATTCCGTTAACTCTATCGCTATGAATAAACGATTTCGAGGCTTTTTACCAGTTGTAGTAGATATAGAAACTGGCGGTTTTAATTATACAAAAGACGCGCTTCTAGAAGTAGCATTTATTTTTGTTGCTTATTCTGAAATCAACCCAAGCGAATTAGTTATAACTGATCAACTACATTTTCACATACAACCATTCCCTGGAGCTAATATTGATGAGAGCTCTCTAGAATTTACTAAAATTAAACCTTTTCATCCTTTTCGCTTTGCGATCCCTGAGCAAGAGGCATTAACTAAAGTATTTACATTTATTAATGACAAAGTAAAAAAAAACCATTGTTCTCGGGCTGTGCTAGTAGGACATAATCCTACTTTTGATTTAAGTTTTCTTCAAGCTGCCGCCAAAAGATGCAAGCTAACTGAGAACAATCCATTTCATTTATTTACGACTTTTGATACAGCTACTATGGGGGCTTTGTTATACAAACAAACTGTCTTAGCACGAGCAGTCAGAGCAGCAAAAATAGAATTTGATGAGAATCAAGCTCATAGTGCATTATATGACGCAGTTAAAACAGCTGAATTATTTTGTAATATTGTTAATAAATGCTCTGCTTTAATTTAATTTATTTTATTAGAGCCGCACGCGGCTCCGACTCCGACTCCGACTCCGGCTCCGATAGCCCTACTAGAAAAATAAATCCAAAGTCACAACTACAAAATTATTGTCTTTACCGCTAAACGAGCTATTTAAAGCTGAAACAACTGACGTATCTAAAACAGCAAAATTATTACCAAATGGCACTGGCAAGGTATTATGATTAGAATACGTCGTCTGATGAGCATACTCAAAACTTAATAAAGTATCTCGTAAAATATTAACACTAGTAGTAACACCGTATTGATGCTTAACCCTCGAAGCTACTGAGCCTTGAAAAATTCTAGAATAATGTAAAACAAAAGCTGTGCCTTTATTAAATATATTCGTATCATATTCAAGCTCTGACATAAAACTTGAGATCTTAACAGGCTTACCTGCCTGAGTTAAATCTTTTATACTAAAATGCTTTATAGCCTGGACAAGTTCCCATCGTGCTACAAATGGCCCTACGCTAGCATTAGCAAACAAATCAAATGCTGGTACATAATGATCTAAGGGTGCATTATTAATAAAAATTGTTCTTATAACATTAGACTCTGCTATATTATTAGTATAACTAGCGCCAGCTCTTATTTTACCTTTTTTTAACCAATTATCTACATTATATGGCTGGGTATATGAAACAGTACCAGCATATTGATCAATATTATCATGGTAAGAATTTTGAGTTTTTCCATCATAGACTGCCCCAGATACATGCAACCCGTTTTCTTGGTAAAACCCAGCGCTAACAGCTTGTTCTAAAATACGCCCAACACTTCTTGGAATTGCACCTATAGCAGAAGTTCCTGTACTAAAACTGCCAAATGGAACAAACATTTGCCCGGCAGACACATAAAATGGTGAATAATTTAAATTACCCAACGTAATAAAACCCATAATCATACGAAAATGTTGATCTTTTGTATCATCAGTTTCTACGCCAAAGTTGGTATATGCTGTGAGCCAATTATTGACCCATGCTGACAAATCAAGATTCGATGCTGTTAAATTAATATTATTGTGCGCTTGGTTTTCTACAGTTGTCTGTGCTTCTAGATAACCACTGATTTGAACATAAGGTGATCGTGGCCCCTCATATTCTTTTGTAAATTTTGCCGTACGCTGATGCTGAATCAACAAAGATAGATCTTTGTGAATATTTGGTTGTAAGACAACAAGATCCGATCCATCATAATTACTACCAATACCGAAATATGGACCTGTACCGACAGCATTTAAACTTCTGGTAAGATCAACATCAGCAGGAACACTATTCATCCCAACAAATTTTTTATTTTTTGCTACTTCACTGGGGGCTGTGCTAGTTACAGCAAACAAGGGATGAGAGAATCCAAGAAGAAATAGAAACTGAAAGATTATTTTTTTATTTATTTTTTTACTTTTACTGCTCATAATTTACTACTCTACTTACTACTTGTTACTACTTGTGATTTTATCGTTATCAAAAAATTGAATCGAGTAGGAGGGATCTCGCGATCCCGACCTCTCACACCACCGTACGTGCGATGTCGCATACGGCGGTTCTGATTAAACTGTTAACAACTCAGTCTGTCTTTGGTACAGACTAATTAAACCCTCT
>JAGOUU010000021.1 GCA_018061105.1 Gammaproteobacteria bacterium | reverse complement strand
CTGTATAGACGCTTATGATATAGGCATAGTCATAGTCATTAAGACGATGTATTGACCCCCATGCAGGAATTCATTGTATTTCGTAATTGGTAAGCCATACAATTCGCAAATTCTTGATATCCAGCTGCCCATAGCATTCTGGGCACGCATTGGTTTTCTATAGTGGCGTAGTCTGCTTTGTCATTGATACAAAGTTTTAATAAGTTAAGTTGATCGCTATTCCAAGGTATATTTCCAGCTGCAGAAATTTCAGTTAAAGTTTTTTTAATTACAGAGTTGTATAACTTTGAGGTGAGTTCTCTTAGATCAGAAGCTAACGCGCTTTCTATAGTGGTATGTGTGCTGTTGATAATAGAATCATCAACATGAGGCTGATAAAAATCCTTATAGCTTTTTATAAAATTACGACCATCCGCAGTATCAAATTGTTGTTGATAGTAATTGTAGTCATTGGCATATAAACAAGCTGTAGCCAGTAGAGACAATGTTATTAAGCTAGTGTTGAGGATTTTTATGTATTTGATCATAGTTTAATTTAAAAA
Organism: Gammaproteobacteria bacterium; assembly: GCA_018061105.1. Classification (GTDB taxonomy): domain Bacteria; phylum Pseudomonadota; class Gammaproteobacteria; order JAGOUU01; family JAGOUU01; genus JAGOUU01. Next base: position 22,142 of record JAGOUU010000021.1, on the reverse strand, counting down.
TTACCATATTAAATTAAGTATATGGCACGATTATTAATAATCAAGATATTAAATTCAGTGGGCGTTATTAATAATTAAGATATTAATTGAGTAAACTTGCAAAACAAGTAATTAAATAACCTAAGAGTTTAACCTAAGAGTTTAGTTGAGCTTAAAATTGTAAAATGTTACAATTCCAAAGTTTTTAATATGGGTTTTTATTATAATGGATTCAATAGATTCAATAGCTATTTCAAAACTTTTTTATGCGCTTATTATATTTATAATAAGCATATTTTCAGGGATTTTCCCTTTACTTAATCGGTCTAAGCATGCAAGTACTGCCCATCAACATGCAGGTAATGGCAAGAGTCATACCCATAGTCACGAGTTCGTTATAGGAGAATCACTAGCTTCAGGTGTTTTTTTAGGTGCTGGTTTATTACACATGCTTAACGACTCAGCAAGAGATTTCTCTGAGTTGGGTTACCAATATCCTATTGCATATTTATTATGCGGGATTGTTTTTTTGGGATTATTGCTTCTGGAACATGTAGGAAAGGAAGTTAATGAAACATCTGGTGAGAATAGTAAAGTATTTGTATTATTGGCTGCGATCATGCTTTCAGTTCACTCATTATTTGAAGGTGTTGCCTTAGGGATTCGTACTGATATATCTTTAGTGATTGTGGTATTTATAGCTATTATTGCGCACAAATGGGCAGATGGTTACTCGCTAGCAATTCATATAAGCAAAGGTAAGCTAAGAAAAAAGACTAGTTGGTTGTTATTTTTTTTGTTTACTCTGATGACGCCCTTAGGAATTGTTTTCGGGAGTTATGCTAATTCTGGGTTTGGCTCTGGCTTGGAACATAATAATATTATTGCGCCAATTTTCTCAGCCCTAGCAGCAGGGACTTTTTTATATATTGGAACTTTGCATGGTTTAAATCGAGCAGTCATGGTTGAGCGTTGTTGTAATTTATATGATTACATGTATGTAATTTTGGGGTTTGGCTTGATGGCTATAGTGGGGATTTGGGTTTAATTTTAGTTTTGTATAACGAGAAAATAATACCTAACGCTAATACTGAGATAGTGACAAATAAAGATATCGTAATTGGAAATTTTTCGAGTCCTAGCAGGTAAGCTGCGAATGTTTTAGATCCAATAAATATTAATATTATTGACAAAGCATAATTTAAGTAAACAAAACGTCTAATAATAGCCGCTATAGTAAAATACAAAGCTCGTAAGCCTAAAATTGCAAAAATATTGCTAGTGTAGATAATAAAAGTATTAGGTGTTATAGCTAAAATGGCTGGTACGCTATCTACAGCAAAAATAAGATCGACAAATTCTACTAATATTAAAGTAATAAATAACGGTGTAGCCCAAATTTTTTTTTTCTTTGTAATTTTGTTAGTTCTTTTAGTAAAGAATTTATTATCTTTAATTTTCCTAGTTATTCTTAAGTGGTTACGTAAAAATTTTAATAATAGGCTTTTTGATATATCTGGTTTCGAGTCAACTATGACTAGCATTTTTATGCCAGTTAATATCAAGAATAGTGAAAAAATATAGATGATCCAGTGAAAATTGGCTAATAAGCTTGCGCCTATGCCGATCATTAGGCCGCGTAAAAATAAGGCTCCTATAATGCCGTAGAATAATACTCGATGTTGGTATTTAGCTGGGACTTGAAAATAGCTGAAGACAAGAGAGATTACAAAAATATTATCTAAAGATAAAGATTTTTCGATGACGTAGCCAGTAAAATATTCTTGAGCACCTTCTAGACCTAATTTAAAATAGACTAGAATATTAAATAATAAAGAGATAATAATATAAAACAAAGTGCTGGTAAGGCTTACTTTTAGAGTAATAACTCTGTTTTTTTTATTAAATACCCCTAAATCTAGCAGCAACAAGCTTGCTATGATTGTAAAAAATAATAGCCACATCCACAAAGGTACGATCTGCATAAGTTTTATATTCTATCAGTTAGTTCTTTTTAAGCAAGACTAGTACGGCCCCAGTGCCACCTAGTGATGGTGGGCAAGAGCAAAAACCCAAAATCTCCTCAAATTCATAAAGCCAATGATTAACTAAATTTTTTAAAATTGGTTGATTATGATCGCCCCGTAGGCCTTTGCCGTGGATAACACAGATACAACGTAATTGTTTCTGATAACTATCAGTAATAAACTGACTAAAAATAGCAGCAGCCTGAGTTTTAGTTTTTTGATGTAAATCTAAAATCGCTTCTGTAAGTATTTTTCCGGCTTGTAATTGTTTTATCGTCTTGGGTTGAAGGCCTGGTTTAAAGTAGGAGATATATTCATTTGGTAAGACAGTAGGGCGCCATAAGTTTTCTGAAAGGGCAATAGAACTAATCTGGTTGGTAGGTTCGGTATGGTCTGATTGTTTGTTAACAGGAATTTTATTAGTTGTGTAGCTGTTTTTTTTTGGTATCTCTTGTTTTTTATTTTGGTCTTTTAGAGGTCGGAAGTGCTTATCTCTAAGTACAACTCTACGAAAGAGTTCAGAGTCATTTTTGTCTACCCCATTAATCTCGTCAATTTTGTCAATCATTGTAATCGGTTGATACTATGAATTTATTTACAGCATCATGATATTTTTGAGAATCAATTGCTGTGACCTGATATATTCTGTTTTTTATAGTATAGACGAACATGGTGATTATAAATAATACACAAACTAGTAAAGTCAGGGTACTGCGAATGTTTAATTTATTTAGATTACTATATTGTTGCATATTAATATTATATTTAAATCATATATTTTTGTATGATAATAAGATAAATTATTATTATCAATACTTGTTAATAAATCTAATAACTTAATTTTAATTCTGTGAAGCTTATCAATTTATACAAAAGAAAAGTTCAAGCAAGACAAATTATACAAGATCCAGGCCAGTTCGAGGTTATTAATAAACTTGACCACTTAGCAAAAAAAATTGAAGACTCTGAGAAAAATAATCTTAGGAATTATTTGAATAAAATATTTCATATCTTAATTCAACAAAAGTATATTACAAAGGGGATTTATTTATATAGCGATGTAGGTCGTGGTAAAACCATGCTTATGGATATATTCTATGAAAATTTGGCTGTGAAGCCAGAAGCAAAAATTCGGCTACATTTTCATATTTTTATGCAAAAATTGCACACCGAGCTTCAGGCTTGTTCTGGCACTAAAGATCCTATTGAAGCTATTATAAAAAATAAATTTAAAGCTTCTGGATTACGAGTTTTGTGTTTAGATGAGTTTTTAGTACATGATATAGCTGATGCAATGATATTAGCCCGAGTTTTAAAAGCCTTAATAAAACACAATATAATTCTAATTACAACATCAAATGTTTACCCTGATGATCTATATAAAAATGGCTTACAGCGAGGATTGTTTCTACCGGCAATAGATTTATTAAAAAATTATTTAGATGTTCTATATTTAAATGGTCAAATAGATTATCGAGCGCAAATGTTGCAAGAGATGGCTTGTTATTTAGTGCCAAATAATTCTAAAAATTTTGCCAAGATACAAAAAAATTTTCATAAATTAGCATTTGGGTTAATTCAAGAAAATAATCAGATTACTATTTTTGATCGTCAGATTGACTATATAGCCAATAGCCATAATGTTATTTGGTTCGATTTCAATGAAATCTGTAACACTGCTCGAAGTGCATCTGATTATTTAGAGCTGGCTACTTTATATAATACTGTAATAATTAGTGGCGTTTATCAGCTTACAGATAAAACTTCTAATATAGCAAGAAGATTTATTAATCTAATAGATGTATTATACGACTATAAAGTTAATTTAATAATTAGCTCTGATTGTGAATTAGATTCTTTATATTCTGGTAGTTCTTTAAGATTTGAATTCGCCAGAACTATTAGTAGGCTAAAAGAAATGCAAACTTTAGGTTATCTTAAAGCAGGGCATTTAAACCTAGTTAAATGTTTTGGCTCATGATAGCCGTGTTGACGAGAGTTTATATATAGCTAGAATAAATAAAACAAAACTACCCATTAGCATTAACTCGTAATTTAAATAATTTCCGACGGCTATGTCATCAGGTGGTAAAAAGCTAAATAGTATAGCAATACTGCAAGATAAAATACCAGAAGCTGCCACTAGATATAAACCTAATTTCCCAAATGGTATTCTAAAGGGGCGTTTTAAATTTGGTCTGTATAATCTTAATTTGACGACAGCTAAAAACATAAAAATATAACCAAATAAGGCTAATTGGGTAGTTAATATAGATAAAATAAAAAATGCGCTGTTTACATTAGGCATAAATATATATGCTGTAGACAAAATTGAAAAAATTAAACCCTGTATTATTAAAATGTTTTGTGGAGCGCCCTTGCTATTTTTTTTAGCTAAAAAAGCAGGTAAGTGACCATCTTCTGCTGCAATCATAAGGCCTTTGCTTGGGCCAATGAGCCAAGCACCAACGCTACCCAGCGATCCAATGACTATAAGTATGCATACAACGGGCAATAAATACGATAATCCCATTGTCGAGAAAAATATATTAAAAGCATCTAACATACCGCTTATTAAATTACTTTTTAAAGTTTTTTCAGGTATAACAATAGCTACCGCAAGAGAAGAAAATATAATACTAGTTAAAATAATAATGACAGAATAAAATATAGCGTGAGGAAAGTTTTTGGCTGGATTGGCTACATCTTGAGCATGATAAGCAGTAATTTCCATGCCTAATAGACTATATAATATACTGCTTAAAAATATCCAATTGTCTGTTTTATCCAATTCGGGAATAAATGTATCAATGCTAAAAGTTATGACAGGGCTATTGCCTTGTTGTACCCAATAAAATGCTAATCCAGAAATAGCAGCCATTGGAAAAATAGTACCAATAAGAGCGGTGAATCTGCTTAAAATGGCTGATGCTTGAATGCCTTGGATATTAATCCAGGTAGTAATCCAGTATAGCCCTAAGATAGTAAACAGCATATAGAATTTATTATCAACAAGCCATGGGGCAAATGGGTAGACTAAGCTTGCAGCTAATAGGGCTAAAATAGTTGGGTACCAACAGATGTTATATATCCATTGAAGCCAAATTACAAAACTTGCCCATTTATCACCAAAAGCCTCGCGGATCCAAATATATAAGCCACCAGTTTTTGGTAAGCTACTAGCTAGTTCGGCAGAAACTAAGGCCGAAGGGATTAAAAAAACTAGCGTTGCTAGCAAGTAATAAAACACTAAACTAAAGCCATATTGCGCGCTAATCGGAATAGATTTTAAGCTATCTACCGCTATAACAGTAATCATTACTAGCGTAAAAGTGCTGATCTTAGGACTCGATGATAGCTTAGGCATAAAATATTTTAATTTTTTTTGGTTTTCTGGTGTTTTATGATTCAAACTTTATTCATAATATATATAATGACTAATTTATACAATAGATAATCAATAGTTAATTAGGAGTACTTAAGTAGATGAGCGCATCAATTGATGATATTACTGTTGCCTATACAGAAGAAGGAGTTGAGACAGTTAAGGAGCTTGATAAAAAAGTTTTAACTCGTGGCGCTTGGACAACAATTATTTTTAAGTACCAAGACTATAACCGGGCTAAAGATACATATAATCCTATTAAATACACTATTCGACGTTATCAAAAGCGTAATGATAGCTATTGGCAAAAATCAAAGTTTAACATTTCAAGTGTTGATCAAGCTCAGCAAATAATCGACGCTTTGCAAGGATGGCTTGCCACTGATGTTTCAGAAGTGGCAAATAGTAAACTACCGAAAATTAAGAGAACTAGCAAAAATAATAAAAATAATACAAATTGATCACGTGGAACATATTTATAAATTAAATTTATCATTGGGGATAGATACTGAGCAACAATTGGCGAAAGGGTGGCAATTATTTGCCCTAGAAACCAATTGTGTTAATGCTGGTATTGATTATTATAAACGTCAAGCTAGATTGCACCAAAAAGCTCTTACTGCCTGGGATAATATGCACAGAGCTGCTCAGGCAGATGGGTTAGAATTATATATATGTTCAGCTTTTCGGGATTATGCTTACCAAGCTAATCTTATTAAAAAAAAATTAGACAAGGGCATAGCTATCTCAGAAATATTGAAAATTTTAGCCCCGCCAGGATTTAGTGAGCATCATACTGGGCGAGCTATTGATATAATTTCTTCAGAGAAACCTGAATTAGATGAAAGCTTTGAAGATACTGAGGCTTTTGCATGGTTAGCTAAAAATGCTAAACGATATAACTTTTCTCTGAGTTATCCCCGTGGTAACGCATTAGGAGTTATGTATGAGCCTTGGCATTGGTGTTATTTAGATAGTGTTAAATAATAATCTCAGCTAATAATTTGCTTAATCTATACCCAGCTAAAGCCATTCTTTGGCTTGTGATAGTACGAGTTTTGGCTTGATAAATTTTATTTGGGTATTCATATTCCGGAGTATCATAGACCACGGTTTTATATGAAAAACTTTCTTGTAGCCAGATCTCAGGATCGAGGATCTTGATCTGATTTATAAAAGCACTGGTTGGGTAGCTTTTTATTATGTCCTGGGTAAGTAACGTAATCGGTTTTTTGGTGTTTAATAAAGTTCCAGCGCTGTCCCAGTAGCTATGTAAATTTGCTCTGCAATTAGTTAAACGTTTATTATTCCGCTTTAAGCAAAAGTAATTTCCCCCTCTATCATTATTTGTTTGGTTGGTTTTTCTGCTCATGGCATGCAAAGGCTGATGGGAATCCTCCATTAAATGAGCTAAGTAAATTATACCCAAAGCTTTTTCAGCCGGGTTAACTGTGCTTTTAGTGCTGGTAATTAATTGGGGTAATATAACATCTAATTTTCCATTTTTTTCTTGTTTTCCTTGTTTTTCTTGATGGAATTTATTGTCTGAGCTAAAAATTTTACTACTATAATGCCAATCGCTAGTTTTTAAATTCCCAATAGACTGAGCTATAGTTATAGACTTAATATGAAAATTATCAGCCAGAGAATTTAGAGTTTCTTCTTTCCAGAAATCAGGCATGATAGACAATTTAGCTAGTTTAGATAGGCTATATTGTTGTTGTTTATAAATTTTTTTATCCTCTTGAGGCAGTTTATAAATTAAAGCGTCTAAAATGTTATCAAGTTTTTGTTGTTGCTTTGTTGTTAAGTTATCATAGGCTATCTCGCTAATAAGTTTATGACCTTGATAATTCCAGGCAAATAAATAATTATTAGACAAAAGCAAGACTAGAATAATAAATTTAGTAAAAAACCAATTAAAAACCATAAGTATTAGTTTGCATATCTACTTGGAGACATGGATCATATCGAGAATTTATACTTAATGCAAATTACATAATTTGCTGCTTGTTATAATCGATTCAGCGGCGATAGCAGAATTTATTCTAACGAAGGGATCTATATTGTCTAATTGATTTCTAACTTTTCTAATGGATTTATCGCTTTTACCTATGTTCTCTAAGTAAATAATCAAATCATCTAAATCTAGCCGAAGTTGTTCAATTTTTTTGTTAAATTTGACCATATATTTTCCGAATAGTTTCTGGTTTATTTCTAGTTTATTTCTAGTGTGTTTATAGGTTGTTTCTAAAAGCTAGATTTAATATTATTATTAATATCTGAAATTATTACTGCACGATGTAGTACTGATTGAATACACAAAATAAATTATAGAACACAGAGGTTTGGTTAATATGCGTGATTTGCTATTTTCTTCGGAGAGTTTACCTTTATTTAGTAAAATAAAAACTGCAGATATAAAGCAGGCTATTTCTGAAGTTATAAATAATAGTAAAACAAAGTTGACAAAAATAAAGCAGCACAAAACTTGGGAAGAATTTGCCCTTGCACTTGAAGAAGTAAGTATTGAGCTATCTAACGCATGGGCACCTGTTAAACATTTGAATTCAGTTGTATCAAACGAACAATTAAGAAAAGTCTATGAAGAATGCTTGCAAGAAATAGTTCAGTATTCTTTATTGATTGAGCAAGATGAACAATTATATTTGAACTATAAAAATATTTATGATACCAACAAAAATTTAACATCTGCACAAGTAATCTTACTAAAAAATAAGTTACGTGATTTTCAATTATCTGGAGTTGATTTAGATCCTGAAAAAAAAGCCGAGTATAAAAAAATTTCAACTGAGCTTTCTACATTAAGTAATAAATTTAACAATAATGTCATGGATTGTACTGATAAATGGACTTATCATATTGAGGATGAATCTATGCTAATAGGTATCCCTAAAGAAATTATAGCTATGGCTGCAGAGCGTGGCTTTAGAGAACACAAGATTGGTTGGTTATTTGGATTAGATGCACCAACTTATTTAGCTATCATGAAATCTGCTGCGAATCGTGATGTACGTGCTGCATTTCACTACGCATACGCTACTCGGGCTTCAACACAGGGCCCTCATTCAGAAGAATACGATAATTCTAATGTCATGTTTGAAATTTTCACTAAAAGGCACCAATTAGCAAAATTACTAGGATTAAATAATTATGCTGAATATTCTTTAGTTTCAAAAATGATAAAAAAACCAGAGCTTGTAATCGACTTTCTACGAAATTTAATTTCTCAAGCAAAAGAAATGGCAGAGCGCGAATGGAATGAACTACGATTATTTATAAAAAAAACAGATAGTCTAGAAGATATTAAACCATGGGATATAACCTATTATTCAGAGCTGCAAAAAAATAAGTTATATAATTTATCAGAAGATGAACTTAAAAAATATTTTCCTTTAGAAAAAGTCTTATCAGGTTTCATTATAATAATCCATAAATTATATAATATAAAATTAGAAGTTTATGTTGAGGCTGATTGTTGGCACCAAGACGTGATTTGTTATAAAATTCTTGACAATAATAGCAAGATAATTGGCTATGTTTATTTGGATCTCTATGCCAGATTACGGAAGCGAAACGGTGCATGGATGGATGAATGTCGTGTCCGTTGTTTTACTGATAATATAAAACAAATTCCTGTTGCTTATCTAACATGCAATTTTACTCCACCGAATTCGAATGGCTTAGCTTTATTGACGCATACAGAAGTATTAACCTTATTCCATGAATTTGGTCATTGTTTGCATCATTTATTAACTAAAGTAGATTATCCTAGCATATCTGGCATTAATGGCGTTCCATGGGATGCTGTGGAATTACCTAGTCAGTTTCATGAAAATTGGTGTTGGTCATCAGAAAGTATTGCTTTGATCTCAGGGCATTATGAGACGGGAGATCCGTTACCAGAAAAATATCTAAAAGAATTATCTAAGCAAAAAAATTATCAAGCAGGGTTATTTTTGTTGCGGCAACTCATATTTGGTTTATTTGATTTTAGAATTCATTTGGAATTTAAACCAGAAGAAAGTAAGCAACAAATTCAAAAAGTTTTAGACGAGGTTAGGGCAGAAGTTTCAGTTTTACCCATAGCTGAATATGATCAATTTCAACATAGTTTTAGCCATATTTTTGCGGGTGGTTACGCAGCTGGTTACTACAGTTATCTTTGGGCAGAAGTTTTATCGTCGAATTGTTTTGAGAAATTTCAACGGGCCGGTATTTTTGATAAAAATACTAGTTCAGAGTTTTTAAATAAAATATTATCACAAGGTGGTAGTATTGATATTAACCAGGCTATGGTAGATTTTTGCGGTCATGATATTAAAGTTGAGCCATTACTAAAACAGTACGGTTTAATCAATTAGAAAACCCGTGTCATATACTGATAATTAAGCTGGTAAATGCATTGTTAAGCAATGCAAACTTCCACCGTGGCGGATCACAGCTTTGCTGTTTAAGCCTATGACTTCTCTGTTGGGAAATAAATCTTGTAAAGTAGTCAATGCTTTTTTGTCATAATAGTTATCACCATAAGTAGGAACTAGGACTGTGGTGTTCATAATTAAAAAATTACAATATGAAGCTGGTAGTATATTATTTTGTTCGTCTTTAACAGGTTTTGGAATATACAAAGGTACAATTTTTAAATTAGCAGTTATAGCATTATTTTTTTGTAAGATCTGAAGTTCTTTTTCTAGTTTTTTCAGACTCTCGAAATTTGGGTTATCAGAATCGTTGCAGGCAGCATAAACTAAAGTATTTTGATTACAGAATCTCACAAGCTGATCGATATGGCCATCGGTATCGTCACCGTGTAAGAAGCTATTTTCTAAAATAATAAGATTATTTATATTTAAATCATGTTGTAATTTTGCCAAAATTTGTTCTTTTGTGAATTCTGGATTACGATTGGGGTTATATATAACTGAAGCAGTGGTTAAGATTGTATCAAGACCATTGCTTTCAATAGCGCCGCCTTCTAAGATATAATTTATTTTTTTCAAGTCACAGGTTAGATTAGGCTGGCCATAGGCTTCTTGAGTATATAAATTATAACTAACTTCGTTATCGTAGTTATACGGATATTTACCGCCCCAGGCATTAAACTCAAAGTCTAGTAATAATTTATTGTTATTAGTTTTGTTTAATAAAGAAACTACAGAATTATCACGAGCCCAAGTATCATTAGTTTTAGTTATATAAATATAATATTTATATTTGCTATTATTGTTATTATGGAGTTTTTGTTCAATTTCTGTTTTAAGAGTTTCAGAGTGAGCAATGATAATTAAATCTTGTTTAGCTAAGATGAGTTTTGATAACTCTACAAAATATTGATCTATTTTATCCAAGCTATTCGACTTAATCCAGGGCGTGTCTTTATGCGGCCAAGAGATCTGAATAGCTTTTTGTGGATGCCATTCTGCTGGCAAATAATAATCTGAGTGAAGCATATATAATTTAAATTAGTATTTTAAAACAAAAAAAATTAACATATTATATTAATAATTAGTTATTAATAATATTCCTATGTTCGACCGATTATCATGGTTTCTAGCTTACCGCTATTTAAATTCTAAGCACTCAAATAACTTTATATCTTTTATTAGTATAATCTCTTTGTTAGGAGTAGCAATAGGTACTGCTATTTTAATTATAGTTTTATCTGTCTTGAACGGCTTTAGAGAACATCTTGAAACTAAGTTATTACAAGATCAGGCGCATGTTATTATTAATTATAATACTATTGATAAGCTTGATGACGTCGTTGTCTCTATTTTTAATATTAGTGAACAATTGCCAATTAAATTGAAAATTTATCCTCAAGTCAAAGAGGGCGGCTTATTTCGAATAGGTAACTATGTTATACCGGTTGAAATTATTGCGGATCCTAATCTTAAAGTTAATAATAAAGATGATATAGTTATTTCGGATAAAATGGCAAAAAAGTGGAACCTAAAAATAGGTGACAAAATTATTTTGGCAGCGCCCATATTAAAAAATTCTATTATCGGACCTGAGCCTAGATTTAAGCGATTTATAGTCAAAAATATTCTCAATAGCAAAAAAGATATGGATATCATTATGCCTTATCCAAGTGCTCTAACATTTTTTGATTTGCCTGAAAAATATATAACAGGTTTATATATTTATCTTGATAAACCGTTATATACAGAACAGTTAAAAAATTATTTACTAAAAGATACAGACAAGGTCTTTTTTGGTACCAAGCCAAAAATTACAAGTTGGTATGATTATAATAATACTTTATTTCAGGCAATTAAGATTGAACGTACTGCCGTAATTTTATTATTATTAATTATAATAACAGTTGCTGCTTTTAATTTAATTTCCGCACTTTATATTCAAGTTTCTGAGAAGCAAAAAGATATGGCTATTCTAAGAACTTTTGGGTTGTATGGTCGTAAAATCAGCTTAATTTTTATTATCCAGGGTCTTATTATTGGGACAGCAGGGTGTATGATTGGACTAGTTTTAGGGGTGGTAATTAGTTACAATTTGGGCTTTATTTTTCATTGGCTACAGTACACAAATATTATTAATTCCAGTAATTTATTTTTTAATGCCATAGCACAGGATGAAATTAAAATTATACCTTATTATTTTGATGTAGCTTTAGTCATAGGCTCTGCTTTAATTATTTGTATTTTAGCCACACTGTTACCAGCTTATCGTGCTGGGAAAATATTGCCAATAGAGGCCTTAAGAAATGAATAGAAAATTTTTGGATAAACCCATCATTATTGCGCAAAATATATCTAAAATATACAATGATGGTAATAGTGAATTAAAAATATTACAAGATTTGAATTTAACTGTCCATAGGGGTGAAAAAGTAGCTATTTTAGGATCTTCAGGATCGGGCAAATCTACGTTGTTACATATATTAGCAGGATTAGATAATCCAACCACTGGGACTGTGATAGTTGGTAAGAATAATTTGGGCGATCAAAACGAAGATTCTCGTGCAAATCTCAGAAATCAGAATTTTGGTTTTATTTATCAATTTCATCATTTACTACCTGAATTTACAGCTGTAGAAAATGTAGCCATGCCATTATTAATCAGAGGAGAAGAGTTTGAAAGTTCTTTACATTTAGCTAAAAAATATTTAGACAAAGTAGAATTATCAAGTCGTTACGATCATAAGCCTTCTGAATTGTCTGGTGGCGAACGTCAGCGCGTAGCCATTGCAAGGGCTTTAATTACTAAGCCAAAATGTATTTTAGCCGATGAACCTACTGGCAATTTGGATGAAGAAAATGCTCGAATTGTTTTCGAATTATTTTTAGATCTCAATGCTAATTCTAATACTAGTATTATTCTAGTTACTCATGATCAAACTCTCGCTGCTCAATTAGATACTATTTATTATCTTAATTATGGCAAGCTCACAGAAGTTGAAAGTTAAAAAAAATTTTTGTTATTATAAGTTGCTAAAAAACTCTAGAATATATATTATATCAAGAAATAATTGTTTTATTCATCTGTGCTTAAATACTTAATAAGTAAGTACTGGGATGGCTAACTACAGATGATATATGTATTTTGTTTATAGTCTTGCATTTTTATTTGGGACGCTGAGCTTATATTATTACCCCGTAATACCAAATGTATGGCTATTATTACTCCTAGCGTTATATTTAAGTGTTGTTTACAAAAAATCTCAATGTTTTATATTTATAATAATTTATTTAATATCTTTATCATGGGCTAGTTTTAATTATTATCAAATCAGCCATCAAAAATGGCTTCTAGAGCAATTATTTAATCATGAATTATTAATTACTGGCAGAGTGGCTTCTTTAGAAAATAATAAACTTATTTTATTTAAAGTAATCAGTGTTAAAAATAAAAGCTCACCCGAAGCAATTTTATATTTAAATATTTATTTGAAATTGTATTTTGATAATAAGCAAAATATATCAAATTTACATCTAAAAAAAGATCAGAAATTATTGCTTAGTTTAAAGCTTAGAGCTCGTAATATGCCGAGAAATTTTATTGCGCAAGAAGATAAGAGCAATTATTACTTGCGAGAATTTGCCAGGCCAATAAAAGTTAAAACAGAAAATTTCATTCAAGAAAATGTTGCCCCGTCTATAAGAGAAAAATTATGGGATAACTGTTTATTATACAGTGATAAATTAGTTACAAAAGGCATAATATTGGCTCTTATATTTGGTGAGCGTTACTATCTAACAGATCAGCAATGGCAAATTTTTACGAGCACCGGAACGGGGCATTTAATAGCTATCTCGGGTATGCATATAGCATTAGTTTTTTATTTAATTTTTGGTTTTAGTAAGTATTTATGGCGTGTAGTATTTTATAAAATTTGCCAGCAAGAGAGCTCTTGTTTAATTGTTGCTTGGCTTTTTACTTGTTTTTATGGTTATATATCAGGTTTCTCTATTCCAACACAAAGAGCATTAATAGCTTTGAGTATTTATTCTGGCGCAAAATTATTGAAATTAAAGCTATCAAGTTGGAATGTATTTGGTATATGTTTGATTGCTGTTTTAATATACGACCCATTGGCTGTATTGACGGCAAGTTTTTGGTTAAGTTTTAATGCTGCGCTGTGCTTGTTGTATTTATATAGTAACAGATTTGAACTTAAATATGGTGTTAAATCTAGTAAAAATATTTTATTAAATAAATTTTATAAAATATTTTATGGTTTTATTGTTGCTAATATTGAATCTTGTATGAAATTATTTTTAGCCTTGATTCCAGTAGGTGTTTTTTACTTCAATAGATTATCTTTAACAAGTATTCTTGCCAATATCATAGCTATCCCAGCGATTAGTTTTATCATTTTACCGAGTTTAATTATGAGCTTAATATTAATAATTTTTAACCTAGGGGCTGCAGCAAGTTTTTTTATAAATGGGGTAGATTATTTATTAATAATCCTGATTAAATATTTAGAATATTTAAGCAGTAATTATTATTTATATATTAATAATTATGGGTTAATTTTAATCATTATTATAGTTTTTTTATTACTAGCGCCTCGTGGTCTGCCGACACAGTCATTAATAATTTATTTTAGTTTTTTATATTATTTTGATCATTTTGTTTTTAAATATAAAACAAAAGATAAGCTAACTATCGATGTCCTAGATGTCGGGCAGGGGCTGTCTGTTATAGTAAACACTAAGTATCATCAGTTATTATATGATACCGGGCCAAAGCTTAATTATAATTATATTGCTGATAAAGTAGTTTCAAATATTTTATTAGATTATAAATCTTATGTCGATGCTATAGTTATTAGCCATTGGGATGCTGATCATAGTGCAAATTTGTTAAGCATTACTCATAATATTAAATCTGCTAACATAGCTAGTTTATATAGTAGTGATCTGGTTTCAAATGATAATTTTTCTAAAAAATTTGCTAAGATTAAAACTAAATATTGTAACAGTAATTATAGCTGGACATGGGATAACGTAGAATTTAAATTTTTAGCTACTAATGAGGGTAATACAGAATATTTCAAAAATAATAGTTCTTGTATTTTGAAAGTTACATATAATAATTTTAGTGTTTTATTAACAGGTGATATTGAAAGTAAAACAGAACTAAATTTAGTTAATAGACATAAAAACGATCTTAAGTCTGATATCTTGTTAGTTCCGCATCATGGTAGCAAAACTTCTTCTAATCTTGAGTTTATTAGGCAAGTGTCTCCAAAATATGCTTTAATTTCATTAGGAATTGACAATATTTATAATCATCCTAGTCAAGAAGTGATTGCAAGATATAAAAAATTAGGAATAAAATTATATAGAACTGATCAACAAGGTGGTATTAAAATATTAATTAATAATGATATTATTTTTAAAACTGCTAAAAATAATTAAATTAAACTGACTAAGTAATGTTATAGGGAAATACTATGTTAAATTTATTAATTGCTGGTGGCTGGCTGATGTTACCGTTACTGATTTGTTCTATAGTGGCTGTTGCAATTATTATTGAGCGTTCATGGCAGTTGCGTTACAGTAAAGTTGTTCCAAATGGTTTAAATGAAAGTATAATTTATGACTTAAAACAAAAATCATTAACTCATGATAAATTATTGGCAATACAACAAAGCTCTGCTTTAGGAAGTATGTTTAGTGTGGCTATGAATAATATCAAAAAAGAAAGGCCTGTAATTTTACAAGAGCTTGAAGAGTCTGGGCGTGTGACCATGCATAATCTTGAACGTAATTTAAGTGCTTTGGGTATAATAGCCACAATCTCGCCTTTATTGGGGTTATTGGGAACCGTAGTGGGAATGATCCAAGTATTTTCTGTTATCACAGAGCAGGGTGTTAACAATGCTAATTCTATGGCTAGTGGTATTGCTACAGCCTTAATAACTACTGCTGTTGGGCTGATCATTGCTATTCCTAGTTTAGCGTTTTATCGTTCTTTTCAAAGACGACTTGATGAGATAGCACATCGATTACAATATGAATCTATTAAACTAGTGGACAATGTAAAAAGCATGCTTAAACAACAATAATAAATTGCTAAATTTTGCAAACAATAATATATTTAGTTGATAGTTGATAGTTAATTAAAAAGGTAGTGTTATGCGTAAGGCTGGAAATGGGGCAGATAAATTTGGAAGTAAATTTAAATCTGTTATGAGTTTTTATAAAAAAGTTTCTCAAGACTTACTATCTGTAGAAACACGAGTCCGAGCTCTTAGTTTAGCGATCAATCCAGAAGAATTTCTTGTAACAAAAGATGAAGTGTTAGCTGATTCTTTAGAAACACCAAGTATATCAAAAAAATCACAGAGCAGATGCGTTATTGTATAATTATTATAGAGTAAGACTGTATTTATCCTAAGCCTAGCTCATCGTCGGACGCCCCTGGTTTAGAGACTGATAATTATAGTTCCAGTTAAAATAGCGAGAATAGATAATTTTTGATAAAAAGTTAAAGTTTCTTTATAAATTAATACAGCCATAACAACCATGACCATGCTTCTTAAAGAAAATATAGAAGCAACTACACTCGCGGGTCCAATTTGCAAAGAATAAGCATAGAGCTCTAATCCGCCATAAGAAAATATTCCTGCGGCACCGCCTAGATAAACTGCATTTTTGTTATTTTTATCTATATTTAGCCTGCCTTTTGGGATGAATTTACCAGCGAATAGTAATAAAGAAAATAAATAAGCATAAAATAAAACTAAAGTATTATTTAAGCCTATCTCTTGGGTGACTTTTAATCCGCCATTGCGTAAAAAAATAAAAATTATAGCTAATAATATAAAACCATACCAACGTTGATCTTTGATCCCTAAGGCTTCTCTAGGATCTAAAGACAGTAAGGCGCAAGATATAATAAATAACCCTATAGCAATTATTTCAGTACTTTTTAAAGTTTCGCCAAATAGCAGCATAGACATAATAACTATTAGAATAATATTAAGATTAATCAAAGGTGAGGTTATACTAGCAGGACCAGTTTCTAGGGCTCGTACTGTGTAATCGTTGCCAACAGCTGAGCCAATGCCAACTAATATACTACTGACTATGACAATGACAGATAATTGCCAGTATTGTTGTAGAATCAAAGACAGTGCAAATAATAGAGTGCCGGTGATATACATGCCGAATAATAAAGCATGAGATTTATGGCCACGTTCACATCCTACTTTTAATAAGAAGCCGGAAAAGCCAAAGACAAGAGCACTTGTAAAAGAAGAGATTAACCACAGCATATATTTATATATCTAATTAATAATTTATAGGTATTTATGTTTTAGTTATGCTGCAGCTGGAAAACAATCTAAACAGCCATTTTCAATATTTTTAATAAAACTATTAACGCAAGTATGGCTGGACATTAGCTTCTGTTGATTCAAACCAATTTCTAAATAATCAGTCTTATTAATCAGCGATGCTATTTCTATAATATTTCGCATAATAATTGATTCAAAACCCTTTAATTTCCCTAGTACATACCAGGGTACTATAACAAAGGGGACATCTTGACTGATGTATCTATCAGATAAAGACGAAGGACATAATTTTTGCGCATTATGAATAGGCGTTTTTGTAAAGAATTCATGAATAGATGAATAATCATTGCCATAGAATTCTGACATTAGGTTTAAATAACTGGGTAAGTTTAAGTTATATAAACTGCCAATATAACGACGATCTGCGTCTAGTTGCTCTAAAAGTACGCTAGTATGTTCTGAAATGCCGTCTTTATAAAAATAAAACTCATCTTTGTTTTGACCTATTCTGCCTGCGTTAAACAAAGCAGCAATAGGGTGGCTGATACCGCTGGTTATATTAAGACCAATTTCTAATGGATTTTGATAAGTAACGAGTTTAGTTGGGAAAACTGGGCTTAATTGATTTGCTAGCTCTGCAGTTCGTTTTGCCGGGATTGCAGCTATTCCCATTTGTTTTTTTATGCCAAAGATGTCTACAGTATATCCAGTATTATTGACGCGGCAGGCATAAGGTAGAGAAGAAATGTCAGCTATAGTACATTTTGCATGATTTTGAGAAATCTGTAAAATATTATTAAATACAATGGTAGAGAAATTACCTGCAAGAGTAATGATTTTGTGATGGGCTTGTATATAAGAGACTAATTTATTGAAAATATGTTGGTGAGCGTAACTAGGAGTAGCTATAAAGATTATTTCGGAGTTTGATAAAGCTGTTTTATAGCTGTTTGTTACACTAAATATTTTTGAATTGTATTTTTTATTATTAACGTGGTCAATAATATTAATAGTATTGTTATTTTTTTTTACTTGCTTAGTAAACCCTAAGTGATTGTTATCTGCGCATAGTGTTACTTGATTGTGTAAATTTGAAAAATAAGCGGCTAACGCTAGTCCGCCGTGCCCAGCGCCAATTATCGTAATTTTTAACATATTTACTCCGAGTAGGTTAAAAAATCAATCTCTCAATAATATGTTAGTATCATAAATTATATTTGTAAAATTAATGTGGGGTGTTTAAAAAAAAATATTATTCTGTTAGTATTTATCCCTAATAAAAATTTATCTGTGTATAAATAATTTTAATAATATAAATAATATAAATTAGGAGCAATGGATGCTGGCAGCATACCTTATAGGATTGGTTGTTTTAATTTGGTTTTTATTATTCTATAATTTACCAGCTATAGCCTGGTTAATTGCAGGTAGCTTAATAACGTTTGGTACATATTATTTTGCTTATGCTTTGAATTTAACCTGGGTAGGTTTATTCTGGTGTTTTACTGCTTACATTGTTTTTATAAATTTTTTTATAGTCTTAGCGTTTAAACCTTTGCGACGTCATTTAATAACTAAAAGTTTACTGCCAAAATTAAAAAAACAATTACCAAAAATTTCTGCCACAGAAGAACAAGCTATTGAAGCTGGCGATGTCTGGTGGGAAGGGGATATTTTTGCAGCTAAATTAAATTGGTGTAAGTATGCTGATCACCATCTAACTGAGCTAAGTAATATTGAAAAAGAATTTATTGATCAAAAAGTTAATAAACTTTGTGAGTTATTAGATGAATGGAATATTGTAACTCAAGATAAAGATTTGAATTTAGAAACATGGCAATTTATTAGACAAAATAAATTTTTTGCTATTGTTATTCCTAAAGAATATGGTGGCTTAGAGTTTTCAGCTGCTGCTCATGCAGCAATTGTCACTAAAATTGCTAGTAAAAGTGTAACTGCGGCAGTTACGATTATGGTCCCTAATGCACTAGGTCCAGGTGAGTTACTTATGCATTATGGAACTGCTGAGCAGAAATTATATTATTTACCCAGGTTAGCTAGTGGTGAAGAAATCCCTTGCTTTGCTTTAACTTCCCCTCATGCTGGTAGTGATGCTGGAGGGATGACAGATAATGGGATTATCTGTAAGCAAGTTTTTAATGGTCAAGAAGTCTTAGGGATAAAATTAAATTTTTCTAAACGCTATATTACGTTGGCACCGGTGGCAACAGTCATGGGCTTAGCTTTTAAATTATATGATCCCGATAAGCTTTATAGTAAAAATACTGATCTAGGTGTGACTTTAGCGCTTATTCCTACTAATTACGAAGGAATAGAGATTGGTAACAGACATTTAGCCATGATGATTCCATTTCAAAATGGACCCATACGCGGTCATGATGTTTTTATACCTATGGATTATATCATTGGTGGCCCAGAGTATATAGGTAAAGGCTGGTTCATGCTTATGGAATGTTTATCTGGTGGTCGTGGTATTTCCTTGCCGGCTCTTAGCACCGCAACTTGTCAAGCGGCTTATTTATCAAGCTTTACATATAGTCATTTGCGTACTCAGTTTAAGGCTCCTATAGCTAAATTAGAGGGCATACAAGAACAATTAGCTAAGCTTACAGGTTACTGTTTAATTGCAAATTCTGTTCAAATGGTCACTGCAAGTGCTATTGATCATGGGATGAAGCCTGCCGTTATTAGTGCTATTACAAAATACCATCTTACTGAGTTATCTCGTAAGGCTATCAATGCTGCTATGGATATCCATGGGGGTAAAGCTGTTATGTGTGGGCCATTAAATTACTTAGCGAATGCTTATATAGCTAATCCTATTGCTATTACAGTAGAAGGCGCTAATATTTTAACAAGAAATTTAATTATTTTTGGGCAAGGGGCTTTTCGCGCCCACCCATATGTACTAGAAGAAATTATTGCACTCAATGAACGCAATAGTAGTATTATGTTACGCAAATTTGATCGAGTATTATTTCATCATATTAAATTTACTTTCAGCATACTAACAAGACTAAAAACTTATAATTTACAAAGATTTTTTTATAAATTTACAAAAAAAAATAACTGGTTAAAAGCCTATCAAAAAGATTTAACGAGATTATCTTGTAGTTTAGCTTTAAGTACAGACATGGCTTTATTATTTATTGGTGGCAAACTTAAATTTAAAGAACGTTTATCAGCTAGATTAGGTGATACTGTTAGTTATATTTATATGGCAGTTTGTGTAATTAAAGCGTATCAAGATAAAAAAGATAAAAATAATAAACACGATCCTGTCGTAAAGTGGGCTTTAGATTATTGTTTATATAATGCCCAAAGTGCATTAATAGATTATTCTCGTAATTTTCCAGTTAAAGTTATTGGTAAATGGTTAAAAATAGTAATGTTTCCTTGGGGAGCTAGTTATAAAGAACCTAGTGATAAGCAAGATACAGAAGTTTTAAATAACTCACAAATATTAGATGACCTAACTAATTTGGTTTATAAAAATCCAGAATTTTCACAATTAGGTTTTTTAAATCACGCCTATCAACAACAAGCCAATTTACAGAGTAATCTCATGGTAATATATAATTTAGCTAATGAAAGAAAAATTGCTTACTCTAATGATTTGAGTAAAATGGTTGATGATGCTTATAGTAATAAACTTATATTAGAAGAAGATTTTAATAATCTTAAAGTATTTGCTGGCAACCTTAATAAAATAATTAATGTAGATGAATTTACAGCTCTCTGAAAATTACAGGAATAAACATGCGCAATGTATACATAGTAGATGGAACAAGAACACCGTTCTTAAAAGCTAAAGGTAGGCCTGGTGAGTTTTTTGGTTCAGATTTGGCTGTGCAAGCTGGCAAACAGTTGTTACTAAAGCTAAATATTTCTCCTAATCTTATAGAAGAAGTTGTTATTGGCTGTGCTATGCCGGGCCCTGATGAAGCAAATATAGCCAGGGTAATAGGCTTAAGATTAGGTTTGCCAGAAACTACTATGGGTTGGACAGTAATGCGTAATTGTGCATCTGGGTTACAGGCTATTGATAGTGCCTATAAAGACATAGCAATTGGGCGTCATGATATAGTCCTAGCTGGAGGAACTGACTCAATGAGTCATACGCCATTATTATTCAATGACAATATGGTAAATTGGTTTGCGCGCGTAAATTCTCAAAGAGGCTTTACAGATAAACTAGCAGCTTTTTTAAGTTTTAGACCAAGTTTTTTAAAACCGGTTATTGCTCTCGAGAGGGGGCTTACCGATCCCATAGTCAATATGAATATGGGACAAACTGCTGAAGAAGTAGCTTTCCGCTTTAAAATAAGCCGAGCTGAAATGGATGCCTACGCTGTGAGCAGTCATATGAGACTGGCAAATGCCATTGATAATAATTTCTTGACAGAAGTCGCGCCGCTATATAGCTCATCGGGTAAGATTTATAAGTTTGACGATGGTTTACGTCGTGATAGTAATGCTGAAAAATTAGGAACTCTTAAACCTTTTTTTGATAAAAAATATGGTGATGTTACCCCTGCTAACAGCTCACAGATAACTGATGGAGCGGCTTTGTTGTTACTAGCTAGTGAAGATGCTGTAAAAAAACATAATTTAAATGTTTTAGCAAAAATAAAAGATGTAAATTGGGCAGCTTTAGATCCAAAAGTGATGGGCTTGGGCCCTGTTTATGCAAGCACGCCATTATTAACAAGAAATAATTTAAGTTTAGAAGAAGTTGACTATTGGGAAATCAATGAAGCTTTTGCTGCTCAAGTATTAGGTTGTGTTGCTGCATGGCAAGATTCAGAATTCTGTATAACGGCTTTAAATTTACCAAATGCTCTTGGAAAAATAAATAGCGAGAAGCTAAATAGTAATGGTGGTGCAATCTCGATTGGGCATCCGATAGGGGCTAGTGGTGCGAGAATTACAC
>JAGOUU010000087.1 GCA_018061105.1 Gammaproteobacteria bacterium | reverse complement strand
TTCTAGAATGGTTCAATCCATCGCTGAAAACTACAGTATCGTTAATACACTTGGTTGTAGCTTTACTTTTATCACTTACCGAGTCAAAATTAGTATCATAATCCCAAGCTAAAGGTATAGCATTTAAAAAAAAAGCAAGCAAAGAAAAAGTTATATAAATAATACCAACTATTGGCATAGGAGAGGAAAAATATGGCAACCCTTTGGTTTTTCCAAATTTAGGAGAAACCATAAAAAAAAATCCTGACAAAAAAAGCATCGTTGTTTGGACAAGGCAATTATTAAGCTTTGTTGTTAAATCACCAATGGTCGCTAAAACCAAACTGGTTAATAAACCAAAGTTAGAAATTTCATAGATAATTTTTCTGGGATAAGATTGATCGGGACGTTGCGATGTGATTGCACGATTACCCGTTTGAGGTTGTTCCTGAGGGGCTTCAGTATCCCCTCCTATCTCCACTCCTCCAATCCCTCGAGCTACTGCATCTAAACCAGCTTGGGTTGGCCCACCTCGAGCCTGCATAGGCGGCAACGGGATAGGAACAGAAGGAAAAGTCGATGTATAAGGATAAGTAACTGGAGCTAAATATGGGTCCCCCTCCGGATAAGCATCCCTAAGTGTCCTTGTTTTTCTACCAAGCATATTTTACCATTATTCATTATGAACGCCCGGACAAGAATTTTAACAAATCATTTTAAAAATAACTAGATTTTAAAAAATTTATTAAAAAAAATTTAATTAAAGAAAATATGGCAACAAATAAAAAGAAGCTATGCCTGCAATAAAACCAAAAATATGTCCTTCTACGGATATACCATCAGATTTAACAGGTATTAAACTCGCAACCAAACCACCAAAATAATACAGAGTCAAAATTAACAACATTAAAGTCAAAAAACTAGGAGCTAAATAAGCACTAATAACTAAAAACCCAAAATAGCCTAAAATAACTCCACTAGCCCCTAAATGAATGGCATAGCGGCCAAATAACCAAGTTAAACTACCTGAAATAACCACGATTATACCTGTTACTATAATAAAAACTTTATAACCGTAGATTAAAATCATATTCATTAAGAAAAATAACGGAATAGCATTAAAAAATAAATGATTAAAATTTCCATGGAGAAACGGCGAGCAAATAATTCCAATGAGGCCAAATATATTTCTTGGAATTATTCCTAAAATATTTAACCATCCACCCATAATATTATTAATAACATTAAGCAAGAACAAAAAACCTAATACTCCCAAAGTAAAATCTAAATAATAGAAAATAGTATTTTCAACTAATTGAACATCACTGACGATATTGGCTAGATCGAACATATATAAATTTATATTTATTTAAATTTTTTATTTATTTAACAAAAACTTTTCTTTCAAAAGATTTATTTCGTCCCTAATAGTAGCAGCTTCTTCAAATTCTAAATCTTTTGCTACCTTTTTCATTGCTTGATCTAATTTATTGATAACTTTTTTGAAATAACTAGGATCGAATATTCTGTCCATATCAATATTTTGTTTTATGGCATCCAAAGTCTTAACTGTCTTACCTAGAGTATCTCTATTTCTTAAAGAATAACCAGGCACTTCTAAGATGTCAGAAATTTTTCTTTTGATACCTATTGGAATAATTTTATGTTTTTTATTATATTCAAGTTGTTTAGTCCGGCGACGATTAGTCTCATCTATAGCAAACTGCATAGCTTTAGTAATATTATCAGCGTACATTATAGCCACTCCATGGAGATTGCGAGCAGCGCGTCCAATAGTCTGAATCAAAGAACGTTCAGAACGTAAAAAACCTTGTTTATCAGAGTCTAGAATAGCTACTAAAGAAACTTCCGGCATATCTAAGCCTTCTCTGAGTAAATTAATACCCACAAGAGCATCAAATTCACCTAATCTCAGCCCGCGAATTAATTCCATTCTTTCTACAGTATCTATATCAGAATGTAAATATTTTACTTTAACACCGTGATCAGACAAATACTCTGTTAGATCTTCTGCCATTCTTTTGGTTAAAGTTGTTACTAATACACGCTCGTTTTTGACAGAACGCAGATTTATTTCAGATAATATATCGTCAACTTGAGTATTTGCCGGTCTAATAATAATCTCTGGATCAACTAGTCCGGTCGGTCTGACTAATTGTTCTATTATAGCACCACCAGATTGCGAGTGTTCTAATTCATAACTACCCGGCGTAGCTGATACATAAATAATTTGCGCAGTGCGCTTTTGGAATTCTTCAAATCTTAACGGCCGGTTATCTAAAGCTGATGGTAAACGAAAACCATAAGTTACCAAGGTCTCTTTACGCGATCGGTCGCCTTTGTACATGGCGCCTAATTGAGGCACGGTAACATGTGATTCATCTATAATAATAATACCATCGTCAGGAAAATAGTCTAACAAAGTAGGCGGAGCTTCTCCAGCATTGCGGCCAGATAAATATCTAGAATAATTTTCAATACCAGAACAATAGCCTAGTTCGTTGATCATTTCTAAATCAAATTTGGTACGTTGGTCTAGTCTTTGCGCAGCTACTAATTGATTTTCATTATATAAATATTCTAAGCGATCTTTTAATTCTAGTTTTATTAAATCTAAAGCCTTTAAGACAGTCGCTCTAGGAGTAACATAATGCGTTTTAGGATAAATTGTCACCCGTGCTATTTTTTCTACAACTTCTCCAGTCAATGGATCAAAATAGCTCATATTTTCTACGACGTCATCGAATAATTCTACTCTTATGGCTAAATGATCAGACTCTGCAGGAAAGATATCAATGACATCACCTCGCACTCTAAAAGTGGCTCGGTTAAAATCCATGTCATTTCTTTTATATTGTAGCTCTGTTAATCTTTTTAGGATTGCCCGCTGCTCTATTTTTTCGCCACGCGTAAGATGCAAGATCATGCTAAAATATTGTTTGGGATCACCTAAACCATAAATAGCCGAAACACTGGCAACTATAATAACATCACGTCGTTCTAAAATTGCTTTAGTAGCAGACAAACGCATTTGCTCTATATGTTCATTAATAGAAGAGTCTTTTTCAATAAAAGTATCTGATGCTGGCACGTAAGCCTCTGGCTGATAGTAATCATAATAAGACACAAAGTATTCTACAGCATTATTAGGGAAAAACTCTTTCATCTCGCCGTATAATTGCGCAGCTAATGTTTTATTATGAGCTAAGATTAATGCCGGCCGATTAACATTCGCAATAGCATTAGCCATAGTGTAAGTCTTGCCAGAGCCTGTAACACCTAATAATACTTGATGCTGTAACCCAGCATTGAGACCATCTGTTAACTGCTTAATAGCATTAGGCTGATCACCGGCAGGTGCAAACTGGGAAACTAGTTGAAATTTATTGTGGGATTTGCTAGCCATAGAAGCATTTTACAGTCTTTACTCCGATAAAAAAAGCCATAATACTAAATATAAAGCTAAATAGGCTGTACAATCCAGCAGATATATATAAATTCTTCTGCCAAAGTAAACCAAATTCTAAGCTAAAGGCTGAAAAAGTTGTAAATCCACCCAAAAAGCCAGAAAATAATAATGATCTTAACTCAAAGCTGTTACTGGGAGGCTGATAAACACCTAATAATTGGGAAAAAACACCCATCAACAAGCAGCCAGTTATGTTGATTATTAATATAGCAATAGGTATCTCAGAAAAATATTTTGGCAAAGCCTCTAGATGACCTAAACCGGGTAATAATCTGGGTATTAAAGAACTCAAGTAAACTCTTAATATAGAGCCCAGGGCCCCGCCAATGGCTACATAAAAATAATGCATCTATATTATTTAATAATTATTTTATTTAATAATTATTATATCTATTAATATTTAATATATAGCTTAACATTATTAGAATATTTATAATACCTATTTATAATATCAAAACTTTTACTTAAACCTTGCTAAATTATTTAATAAGATAACACATTATGACTATCTTCATGCCAGAGTTTACTCATCGAATTAACCGTATACCAAGCTCTCCTACTATTGCTTTGATAAACAAAACTAATTTATTAAAACAACAAGGTGTCGATGTCATTGGGCTAGGTGCTGGCGAACCTGACTTTGATACTCCTGATTTCATTAAAGCTGCCGCGATCCAGGCTATAAACGCTGGTCAGACTAAATATACAGCAGTCGAAGGCACGCCTGCTCTTAGAAAAGCTATCTCTAATAAATTTAAACAAGAAAATAATCTTGATTATAACGTTGATCAAATCTTAGTTTCTGTAGGCGCAAAACATAGTTTATATAACGCTATTCAAGTACTCTTAGAAAAAGACGATGAGGCTTTAATACCTGCGCCTTACTGGGTATCTTACCCTGCTATGATCGATTTATCAGACGCACGTAGCGTTATAATAAATACAACTAAACAGGAAGATTTTAAAATTACTCCTGCTATGCTGGAAGAAAATATTACGTTGAGAACTAAGCTAATATTTCTTAATAGTCCATCAAATCCATCGGGAAAAATTTATACTAAGCCTGAATTATTAGCTTTAGCAGAAGTCTTATTAAAGCACCCCAAAATATATATATTATCTGATGACATCTATGAGCACATTATATGGCCAGGGCATAAATTTCATAATATTTTAACTGCCTGCCGAGACGAACTTAGTGCAGAAGACTTTACAAGGCTCTATAATCGTACTGTAGTTATAAACGGAGTGTCTAAAGCTTACTCTATGACAGGCTGGCGCATTGGCTATGCTGCTGGGAATAAAGAAATAATTAAAGCTATGCAAAAATTACAATCACAGTGTACATCTAATCCCTGCTCTATTGCCCAAGCAGCTGCCTGTGAGGCTTTAACCAATCCTAAGTCTTATGACTTTATTCAAGAAATGTTAAAACAGTTTAAAATACGTCATGATTATGTTTACGAAACTGTCAATAAAATGCCTGGGTTATCTGTTTTACCTGCTGAAGGAGCTTTTTATAGTTTTATAGACTGCACTGGGGCTATTAAAAATACTGGTTGTGAGAACGATTTAGACTTTTCTGAAAAATTACTAGACATTGCTAATGTAGCGCTTGTAGCAGGCAGCCCTTTTGGCACGCCTAATTTTTTAAGATTATCTTACGCAACTAGCATGCAGAACTTAGAGAAAGCTCTGGCCAGAATTAAGAAATTTTTAGATAATAATTCTTGACCTAGCCGCTATAACTTATTATTATAACAGCGATTCCCCGGTAGCTCAGTCGGTAGAGCAGTTGACTGTTAATCAATTGGTCGGCGGTTCGAGTCCGTCCCGGGGAGCCAATCTGAAGCAAACTCCAGCATCTATTTCTTTTTGGGTCAGTTCTTTTTGTCAGGATATAGCTATTGTAGGACCATGCGTTATACCTGGCATTACTGGTTGTCTTGAATGTAAAACCTTATTTTCATCAAATGGCCCTGTAATTTTGGGGTTCAATTTGATTAACTCTATGATTTTTTGAGCTATTTTCTGGGCGGGTTTCTGGGCAGGTTTCTGGGCAAATTCATATAGACAGAATTATAATAAAATTTGGTTCATACGCTCTGATGATTATATTATAAATAAGAAAATATTAGAGTTACTTCAATAAAACTCTATAGTATAATCTACGTATCTATTTTAACGCCGCTCTTTCAAACTTATCTAAACCTTCTCATACTTGTTTAAAGTGATCAGATTTAGCATTAAATTCTTGTTTCAACGAGACATAGTTTCACGCAGCAGTGTTAACTGCTGCGCCAGCGCTTTTCTC
>JAGOUU010000020.1 GCA_018061105.1 Gammaproteobacteria bacterium | reverse complement strand
TTGGCCGTCGACATTGTTAATTACTTGCCAGCCGTATGCACGAAATCGTTCTGCTGTATTTTCACTAACCATGGACCAACTTCGCCATCAATAGAAATATTATTATCATCCCAAAAGGCAATTAATTTACCCAAGCCTAGAGTCCCAGCAAAAGATGCAGCCTCATGTGAAATGCCTTCCATAAGACAACCATCACCCATGAACACATAAGTAAAATTATCTACTATAGAAAAATTATCTCGGTTATATCGCGCTGCTAACAATTTTTCAGCAATACTAAAACCTACTGCATTAGCTAAACCCTGACCTAATGGCCCAGTAGTCGTTTCTACACCTGGAGTAATATTATATTCTGGATGACCAGGAGTTTTAGAATGCAGTTGTCGAAAATTTTTCAGTTCTTCTATAGGTAAATCATAGCCTGTCAAATGTAATAGACTATACAACAGCATAGAGCCATGGCCATTTGATAAAACAAAACGATCACGATTATACCATTTAGGGTTTTTAGGATTATGTTTAAGATAACTAGTCCATAAAACTTCTGCTATATCTGCCATCCCCATTGGTGCACCTGGATGTCCAGAGTTTGCGTGTTCAACTGCGTCCATAGCTAAGGCACGTATAGCATTTGCTTTTTGGCGCCTGGTTAAGTGTAAATTTTCTGTAATATTATCCATTGTCTCTATTACTCTTTCCATTTGATAGAACACCCAATACTTGATTTTTGATCTTTGGGACCATAGCCAGTGTTGGCTATTAATACCATAGCCTGTTCTAGATCACTTTGATTATTTTGATTATTACACTCACGACCGCGAGCATCAAAACGGCCCCTGTACTGCAACTCTAGTTTATTATTATAACCAAAAAAATCTGGCGTACAGACAGCACCATATTTTCTAGCAATTTCTTGAGTATTATCTATAAGATAAGGGAATTTAAAATTATATTGATTTTTTAATTCAAGCATGTTAGCTGGACTGTCGTCAGGATACTCTTCCCAATTATTCGACATGATAGCTACTGTATTTATTTTAAAGCTATGATATAAATTATGAATTGTTTGAACTAGTTCAGGTAAGATAGCTTGTACATACGGGCAATGATTACAAATAAACATTACTAGTAAACCATTTTGGCCCACACACTCAGCTAGTTTAAATCTTTTTTGTCCATCACAATCTAGTAGATCAAAATCCTCTGCTTTTGTGCCAAACTCACATATAGGCGTAGTTAATCTTGCCATCATTTATCTCTGGTTATCTCTGGTTATCTCTAATTCTAATTTAATCTAAAACATATATAAAATAATTTAGGTGCAATTTTACAACAAAATGTGTACCATTGCTTGCTATATTATAATATTTAAAATAATTTTACCTATTTTTTAGTCCCCTTAACATTTTAATTTTAGCCAGGTAACAAAATGTCTAATAGTTATATTTTTACTTCTGAGTCTGTTTCTGAAGGACACCCAGATAAGATAGCTGATCAGATCTCTGATGCTGTTTTAGACGAATTATTAAAGCAAGATCTCAAAGCCCGTGTTGCCTGCGAAACTTTTGTCAAAACAGGCATGGTGCTTATAGGGGGAGAAATCACAACCAGCGCATGGGTGGACACTGAACATCTAGCCCGAGAAGTTATAAAAGACATTGGCTATAATAACTCAGCTATGGGTTTTGATTGGGAATCTTGTGCAGTATTAACAGCTATAGGCAAGCAATCACCTGACATAGCTCGCGGTGTTGATCAGGCAGACAATAATTTAGGCGCCGGTGATCAGGGTATAATGTTCGGTTATGCATCTAATGAAACTGATGTCTATATGCCTGCACCCATTACTATGGCGCATAACCTAGTCAAACGCCAAGCTTATTGCCGTAAAAATAATATTTTAAATTGGCTAAGACCTGATGCTAAAAGCCAAGTGTCTTTTTATTATGAAAATAATATTGCCCAACATATAGACACTATAGTCTTATCAACGCAGCATTCACCAGAAGTCAATCAAGAGACTCTGATAGAAGCTGTCATAGAAGAAATTATCAAGCCAGTTATCCCAGCAAAATTTCTTACTAATAAAACAAGATTTCTCATTAACCCAACTGGCAGATTTGTTATTGGCGGACCGCAAGGTGATTCTGGTTTAACTGGCCGTAAGATTATAGTAGACAGCTACGGTGGCATGGCTCGCCACGGCGGCGGCGCTTTTTCTGGCAAGGATCCCTCTAAAGTCGATCGATCTGCTACTTATGCTTGCAGATATGTAGCAAAAAATATAGTCGCAGCTGGCTTGGCATCTAGATGCGAGATCCAAGTAGCTTATGCTATAGGTATCGCTGAGCCTGTATCTATTCATGTCGAAACCTTTGGTACTGGTAAAATTTCCAACAATAAAATAGAAGCTTTAATAAAAAAACATTTTGATTTAACACCTAGGGGTATTATTAATCATCTTGATTTATTAAAACCGATTTATCGCCGTACGGCCAGTTATGGCCACTTTGGTCGTGAGGAAGAAGGCTTTACATGGGAAAAGCTTGATAAAAAAGAAGCATTGATAGCTGAATTAACTTAAACAAACGGTGTCAGGCACTTTTGTTCCCATTTTGCTCTAAACTAATATATTATAAACTAAAAAATTGATGCTCATACTCAAGGACGAGAATTATGACGACTACAGTTACTCACAAAACTAATAAATCTAGTAACATCAATAACACTGATTTCAAAATTAAAGATATAACTCTTGCTGATTGGGGCCGCAAAGAAATTAACATAGCCCAAACAGAAATGCCTGGCCTCATGGCATTACGAGCTGAATATAAATCACAGCAGCCATTAAAAAATGCTCGCATCGCCGGCTGTTTACATATGACCATTCAAACTGCTGTGCTCATAGAAACTCTTGTCGAGTTAGGCGCGGAAGTACGCTGGTCGTCTTGTAATATCTTTTCTACTCAAGATCATGCTGCAGCAGCCATAGCTCAAAAAAATATTCCCGTATTTGCTTGGAAAGGCGAAACAGAAGAAGAATACTGGTGGTGCGTGGAACAAACTTTACATGGCCAAAACAGCTGGACACCTAATTTACTATTAGACGACGGTGGTGATCTCACCGTTTTAGTTCATAAAAAATACCCAGAATTATTAAAATCTATTAAAGGCATTTCCGAAGAGACTACAACAGGGGTGCATAGATTATATGAAATGGAAAAAAACAAAACTCTATGTGCACCAGCATTTAATGTCAACGATTCTGTTACAAAATCTAAATTTGATAATCTCTATGGTTGTCGTGAAAGCCTTGTCGACGGTATCAAACGTGCAACTGACGTCATGATTGCCGGCAAAATTGCCGTAGTATTAGGCTATGGCGATGTCGGCAAAGGCTGCGCACAATCTTTAAGATCATTAGGCGCAACTGTTTATATAACCGAAATCGACCCTATATGTGCACTTCAAGCTGCAATGGAAGGGTATCGCGTTGTTACTATGGAAGACATAGCATCGCAAGCAGATATATTTGTTACAGCTACAGGTAATTTTCATGTGATCACGCATGATCATATGGCCAAAATGAAAGATCAGGCTATATTATGTAACATTGGTCACTTTGATTCTGAGATAGACATAGCTAGTCTAAGAAAATATACATGGGATAATATTAAGCCTCAAGTTGATCATGTAATATTCCCAGATAAAAAAAGATTAATCATCTTAGCCGAAGGTAGATTAGTCAATTTAGGCTGCGCAACAGGACACCCTAGTTTTGTTATGTCAAATTCTTTTACTAATCAAGTATTGGCCCAAATGGAACTTTGGCAAAATTCTGATCAATATGAAAATAAAGTTTATGTTTTACCAAAATTATTAGATGAAAAAGTAGCTAGACTACACCTAGATCGCTTAGGAATCAAATTAACTAAGCTTAATAAAACTCAAGCAGAATATTTAAATCTATCCCCCAATGGACCTTATAAACCGGATTATTATCGTTACTGATTATAGCCTCCCAAAAGACGCCAATTCGGTTTAAGCCATAGATTGTAACTCTTTTAGTTCGTTATAAAAAGAAATGTTAGCCGCAGGTTTAGTGGGATTTAAGCAGTAGGCGATTAAAGTAGAGATCATATGGGTAAAACCATTCAAAGGACTACGATGCCTACTATGCTCCAAATCAAATTTACTCTTGATCTGATTGTTAATGCTTTCAATCAAAGTTCTTTTTTTAAGCACTAATCTATCAAATAAAGACATGATTCTAGGTTTAATATTTTTTCTAATGGATGTTATCAGTACTACACCTTTATCTAATAATTCTTCAGATAACTTATTAGAAATATAGCCCTTGTCACCAAATAATTTGCCAAATAATTTTTTAGTCATGCTAGGTATTGGTTGCTTATCATCTGTATTAGCTGTGGTTATTTTAACAGAGATTAATTCACCTTTGTGATTGCATATCAAATGCAATTTAAAGCCTAAATACCAGCCTTTTGAGCTGTAACCAATAGCTGCAAGACCATCAAACACCTTATGCCTATCTATTCTCTTTTTGTGACATACTGCAATTTGAGTAGAGTCAACAAAACTAATTCCTGTTGGCTCTGCTAAATTTGAGTGTAGAAATAATATCATCATGTTCAGAGCTCTTGGCAGTAGCTCTATAAATCTACTATAACTTATCAGTTGGGGAAATGCCGACTTTAAAGTATGACAAACGTGTAATAAATAATATGCTTTAAAATCTTTATATTTTGAAAATTGATAATAAATTATAATCGTAATTATTTCACTAATACTTAATTTGGTTGAGCGAATTCGTGTTTTTTTACCTGTAGTAAGCTGAGTTTTTTCGTAATTAACATCATTATTTTTACAAAAATCATCGACTGCACAAAAAATTTCCTCTATAGTAACCACTATGACCTCCTTGGAAAAATATTAATCGTCAGAAAATCAATATGTTACCAAATCATGGAGGTCAATTCCATATTCTATCTCTTATCCCGAATTCGCGTCCAAAAGGTAGCGATAACGGCGGTAGTAGTAGTGGTGGTGGTGGTAATACGAGTTTAGGCTCTAGTGCACGACGGCTAAACTGGCTGTAAATATTTAGTAGCCTCAAAGAATACTAATTAACTTTACTCAGATTATATTCTACATCATTAACCGTAATAACAACTCTATCTGAACCAATGCAATTTAAATTAGCTAAATGCGGCGTTCCATTAGCCAAGCCTACTTGTGAATTGGTTTCTCCATAAAAAGTCGTCGTGATAGTGGCATTTTTGATATCAAAATAGCCGTAAGCTTCGTTATAAAGAACGGGCGGTTTCCCAGAAACGGTGGTGTCATATAAAGTCAGTGTAATCAAGCCTGATGATCCAAACTCAACCTTCATAAGATCATCCATCTGCCATTTTCCAACAATTAATTTCTGATAACTTTGATCTGATCTTTTGAGGCACTCCGGCGAGTTTATTTCATCAGCAAAACTTGAGGTTGCTGTAATTAAGCTTAAGCTTAAAAATAACTGTAATTTACGTAAACTTTGCTTCATAATATCAGTCCTATTGAATTAGTAATTTAGCTTATATCGAGCCTGTAATTCACAAAATGCCAAAATGTCTCAGAAACTTAACAAAATGGTATTCTACTCTAAAACATAAAATAAATCCAGGTATATCGTGAAAGACTTGAATCAAGAGCTTATAAAACGTGATCTAAAATACGTATGGCACCCTTGCAGCCAAATGAAGGATTATCAGACGACTATACCCTTATTACCTATTAAACAAGCTAAAGGCGTCTGGCTGTATGATTATAATAATAACAAATACTTAGATGCTATAAGTTCTTGGTGGGTGAATCTCTTTGGTCATAGCAATGATTATATTAATAATAAAATAAAACAACAACTAGACAAACTTGAACATGTAATTTTAGCTGGGTTCTCCCATGAACCCATCATAGAATTATCAGAAAAACTTGTTAACCTAGCCCCCCCTGGGCTTACTAAATGTTTTTACGCAGACAATGGCTCAAGTGCTATAGAAGTAGCCCTTAAAATGAGTTTTCATTATTGGAAAAATTTAGGTTATATTAAAAAAAATAAATTTGTTTCTTTAAGTAATAGCTACCATGGTGAAACTTTAGGCGCCCTATCAGTAGGCAACGTTGAGCTGTACAAACAAACTTACAAACCGTTATTGCTAGACATTATCACTGCGCCCACTCCAGATTGTTTTTTTCGAGAAGCTGGTGAAAGCTGGCAAGATTATAGTATGAGAAAATTTCTCGAATTAGAACATATTCTAGAACAAGAACAAGATAATATATCTGCTATCTTTATCGAGCCTTTAGTGCAATGCGCAGGTAATATGCGAATGTATCACCCTGTGTATTTAACAAAATTAAGACAGGCTTGCGATAAATTTAATATTCATCTCATAGCCGATGAAATAGCCGTTGGATTTGGCCGAACCGGCACTATGTTTGCCTGTGAGCAAGCCCATATTACGCCTGATATAATATGTCTATCAAAAGGCCTAACAGGCGGTTATTTACCACTTAGTGTAACAATGACTACTGATACAATATATAATGCTTTTTATGACGACTACAATAAACAAACAGCTTTTTTACACTCACATAGCTTTACAGGCAATCCATTAGCTTGCGTAGCAGCTTTAGCTACATTAGAATTATTTGAACAGCAAAACACTATTGAACATAATAAACATTTATCTAAAATTATCTTAAATAATTTATCCAAGTTATTAGATCACCCTAATATTATAGAATTAAGACAAACTGGAATGATCACAGCTTTTGAATTAGCAAAAGATAAATCTAGTAAAACTTTATATCCATGGCAGGAGCGACGCGGGCTTACCGTATATAAACACGGATTAAAAAATAGTATTTTATTACGACCTTTGGGTAATACTATTTATTTTATGCCACCCTATACTATTACAGAAGAAGAAATTAATCTTATGACACAAGTTGCCATAGATGGCGTGAATTTAGCCGTTAAATAATAGTTATGCACATACCAAGAATATATTTAAACCAAGAAATTAGTATCAATACGGAAATTACTTTACCTAAAGAAACTGCATTGCATATTACTACTGTATTAAAAAAACGCAGCGGACAAAATATTATTATTTTTAATAATAAGCCTGATCTCAATAATAGTAATCAATACGGCGAATATTTAGCTGAAATACTAACAGCTAGTAAAAACAATCTTACTATAAAAATTATTCAATATAATATTAAAAATACTCAGTCTAGAATAATATTAGAACTAGCGCAATGCATCAGCAAGCCACAACATTTTGACGTTACTTTACAAAAATCTGTTGAACTTGGTGTTAATATTATCACGCCTATTATTAGTGAACGCTCTGAGCAATCGTATGTAGCTCAAAAGCTCGATCAAAAATATTCCCGTTGGGAAAGAATTATTATTAGTGCCTGCGAACAATCAGGGCGAACTGATTTACCTGTGTTAAATCAGCCTATAATATTAACCGATTGGGTAAAAAAATTACAAATTAATAATAATTTATTAATTACTTTATGTACTAAAACAAATAAAAAACTATCAAATCTCAAGATTAATCAGACTGAGCTGCATAAAATTACAGCATTAATAGGCCCTGAGGGTGGATTATCTGATGTTGAAATTAATTTATTAAATAATAATAATTTTAATTTAATAAGTCTTGGTAATCGTATACTTAGAACCGAGACAGCTGGAATAGCTATTATGGCTATTTTGCAGTATGTTATGGGCAATCTCTAACATACTAGAACGCCCGCTAACAACAGATATCCTTTATCCTTTACGAAGAGTTCACCAATTTAGTTGCTTTACGGCTCGC
Organism: Gammaproteobacteria bacterium; assembly: GCA_018061105.1. Taxonomy (GTDB): domain Bacteria; phylum Pseudomonadota; class Gammaproteobacteria; order JAGOUU01; family JAGOUU01; genus JAGOUU01. Next base: position 14,905 of record JAGOUU010000020.1, on the reverse strand, counting down.
ATATAGAGTTTTCAGAAATATGGTTCCATTTTCTTGAGTAACATAAGGGATCAGATACACTGTATTTAAGCATCTAACGTGTAAAATATATTGATGAGGAAATTTATGTTGATTATGATGTTTTGTAATTTGAATTAAATTGCCATTGACTATAGCTTCTATGATTTCTTCAAATCCTATTGATCTCTGTTGGATCAGTTTGGCATTTTTTTCAGGACAATATTTAAACTTCATAACAACAAGTTATATCAAAAGCCAGCACTTGCATCTTTATGGATTAACATATTGATGTACGTTTGATATGGTATACCCAATTTTGACGCTTTTAGTCTCATAGTTTCTAAATCAGTCTCATGGACTCTCAATGTGATAGACTTTCTTCTGCTAGCATGCTGTCTTGCAGTATTAAAAATTTTTGCAACTTCTTGATCCATATGAGGAATTGGAACGAGTTCTTCAAAATTATCTTCTATATCTTGTTCGAAATCATCTAATATTATTTTTTTTACCATAACTTACCTACCAGCGCTTAAATAACTTGCTCACATTGACATAGTATGTCATAAGTACATACCATGTCAATACTGGATCAATGACGCTGTTAAAAATCTTATGAACATCATTTTTATCACAATCATAATATTTTTTACAATACTCACAAACGACTTCTATAACACGACTGTTGAGAATAAACATCAGTTAATTTAACTATATTTCCCTGTACATAAAAGTTATCAAAGATAAACGAATAACTAAAATTATTGGGTTGCTGGCTACTCATAGGCTACATAGGCTACATAATCTAACAAAAATAAACCGCTAGTTTAACAAGAATAGACAACTGAAGACTTATAATCCCGGCTTGTTCAGCCGAGTTAATTAAATCACTTCAAGATCTGTAAGTAGTTGATGTGTTTTCGGCAACTTCATCCCACGCTTAGCCTGTTCACCATGATAATAGGCTAACTCTTCGCCAGTTAGCTCTTTAATTTTATTTTTATCATTAGTAAGTTTTAAGCCGTTTTGTTTCGATAATAAAACAGCATAAGTTATATAATCTTTGCGCTCTTTGAGATCGGCTGTATGAATATTAATTTGTTTATTACCTTTGCCTTTGGCTAACTCTACTATATCTTTCACTGGTACTATTAATAGATTACCCTGTAATGTCGTCATAGCAAGCCATTTATGCTCTGATTTAATTAATAAAGGCGATAACGCAACGCTATGATTCGGGCAATTGAGCGCGCTTTTGCCTGATTTATTTTTTGTATATAATTCGTTTAATTTTGTGACAAACCCATAGCCTGAATCTGATAACATAACAACTTTGTCTTCGTCGCTACCCATAAGCATTTGAACAAAAGACGATCCATCTGGTGGTGATAATCTACTTGTTAACGGCTCACCCTGCCCTCTTGCCGACGGCAAACCAAATGCTGAAAAAGCGTAACTACGACCAGTATTGTCTATTACATACACATTTTGATTAGTCTTAGCTAAATAATAAATCAATAAGCCATCACCTGTTTTATAGCTTAACTGATCAATGTTTATTTCATGACCTTTAGCTGCTCTAATCCAGCCTTTTTTAGATAAAACAATAGTCACATCTTCAGCTGGAATAGTATCTTCTATTTTGATTATTTGTGCTTCTTTGCGAGTTACAATAGGCGATCGGCGTTTATCACCAAATTCTTGTTGGAGACTAGCTAGTTCTTTTTTAATAAGATTTTTTAATTTTGTCTCAGAGCCTAAAATAGCTTCTATATTATCACGTTCTTTTGCTAGTTCTGATTGCTCAGATTTTAATTTTATTTCTTCTAGCTTAGCCAATTGTCTTAATTTTATTTCTAAAATAGCCTCAGCTTGAATCTCTGATAATTTAAATTTTTTTATGAGAACTGCTTTAGGTTTATCTTCAGTTCTAATAATATGGATTACTTGATCCAGATTTAAAAAGGCTACTAATAAGCCATCTAATATATGCAACCGTTCTTTTATTTTCTCTAATCTAAAATTTAATCTTTTTGTTACAGTCGCAAGTCTATACTCTAGCCATTCAGTCAGAATTTTATCGATACTTTTTACTTTAGGCTTATTGTCTATGCCGACAATATTTAAATTTACTTTATAGCTTTTTTCTAAATCTGTTACAGCAAATAAATGCCCCATCAATTCTTCGGGATCTACATTACGGCTTTTAGGAATAATAACTAATCTTGTGGGATTTTCATGATTAGATTCGTCTCGAAGATCAGAAACTAAAGGTAATTTTTTACTTTGCATCAAACCAGCAATTTGTTCTAAAACTTTAGCACCTGATACTTGATAGGGCAAAGCCGTGATCACTATGTCGCCTTTTTCTAATGTATAAACAGCACGCATTTTTATAGCACCATGACCAGTTTTATAAGCAGAAAGAATTTCTGCTTTTGGTGTAATAATTTCAGCGTCTGTAGGATAATCTGGACCCTTTATTATCTCACAGATCTCTTTAACACTAGCCTTAGGGTTGCTTAAGACTAACATGCAGGCATCGACTACTTCAGTAAGATTATGCGGAGGTATATCTGTTGCCATCCCAACTGCAATTCCAGTTGCGCCATTTAACAAAACATTTGGCAGCATTGCCGGCAATAACTCAGGCTCTTCCATAGTACCATCAAAATTAGGCATCCAATCTACCGTGCCTTGATCTAGCTCTTTGAGTAATACTTGAGCATATTTTGATAATCTAGATTCAGTGTAACGCATCGCAGCGAATGATTTAGGATCATCAGGCGATCCCCAGTTACCCTGTCCATCTATAAACGGGTATCTGTAAGAAAAGTCTTGTGCCATTAAGACCATGGCTTCATAACATGCGGTATCTCCATGTGGATGAAACTTACCCAACACGTCACCCACTGTACGTGCAGATTTTTTATATTTAGCAGTAGATTTCAGCCCAAGTTCGCTCATGGCGTAAATAATACGGCGCTGTACAGGCTTTAAACCATCAGCAATATGAGGCAAAGCACGATCTAAAATTACATACATAGAATAATCTAAGTAGGCTTTTTCAGTAAATTCTTTTAACGGTAATTGTTCAATGCCTTCTAGGCTTAATTCATTTTGTTTGGTCATATTGGATTATTAGATTATTATTTATAATTTATTTAAACACTGGCCAAATTGCCTTTAGTTTCCAACCAGGCTTTGCGATCGCTGACGCGTTTTTTAGCTAATAACATATCCATTAATTCTATCGTACTTTTCAATTCTTCTATGGTAAGCTGAACTAATCTTCGTGTTGTTCTATCCATTGTAGTCTCACGTAGTTGCTTGGGATTCATTTCACCAAGACCTTTGAATCTTTGAACATTAATCGTACCACGAAGATTTTCAGCTTTAATGCGGTCTAATACACCCTGCTTTTCAGATTCATCTAGAGCATAAAAAACTTCTTTGCCGATATCTATTCTGTATAATGGCGGCATAGCGACATAGACATGCCCTTTTTTGACTAATTCTGGAAAATGTTTCAAAAATAAAGCACATAACAAAGTCGAAATATGCAACCCATCAGAGTCAGCATCAGCTAAAATACAAACTCTATGATATCTTAATTTTGATAAATCAGCATCTCCCGGATCAACGCCCGTGGCAACAGCTATATCGTGAACTTCTTTTGATGCTAGAACTTCGTCATGAGAAACTTCCCATGTGTTTAAAATTTTTCCTCTCAGAGGCATCACTGCCTGATAGTCACGATCACGAGCTTGTTTTGCCGATCCACCTGCTGAATCACCTTCGACCAAAAATAACTCAGAGCGTCTTGGATCCTGACTAGTGCAATCTGCCAATTTACCCGGCAAAGCCGGACCTTGAGTAAGTTTTTTACGCTCAACTTTTTTGCTGCTTTTTAATCTAGATTGGGCTTTATCAATTACTAATTGTGCTAACGCTTCACCAGTTTGGACATGCTGATTAAGCCATTGCGCAAATTGATCTTTTACCACACCTGAGATAAAAGCCGCGGCTTGTCTAGAAGACAATCTTTCTTTAGTTTGACCTGAGAATTGTGGCTCTTTAATTTTTACTGATAAGATATATCGGCAATTTTCCCAAATGTCTTCTGGACTAATTTTAACTCCACGTGGTAATAAATTACGAAACTCACAGAAGTCTCTCAAAGCATCTAATAAGCCAGCTCTTAGGCCATTGACATGTGTACCGCCTTGTATAGTAGGAATGAGATTCACATAACTGTCAGTAATACCAACACTAGAATCAGCCTCGTTTTCTAACCATACTACGGCCCAATCTGCAACCTCTTCAATACCTTTTTGATGGCCAACAAATGGTGTTTTCGGTAAAAAGTTTTCTTGATTTAAACTTTGAGTTAAATAAGCTTCCAAACCTTCGTCGTAATACCATTCAATAGTTTCTTTTGTTTCATTGTCAGTAAAAATAACACGCAGACCTGAGCACAAAACTGCCTTTGCTTGAAGAATTTGCTTTAATTTTGATACCGAAATTTTTTCGCTGTCAAAATACTTTTTATTTGGCCAAAATCTTACTGTAGTACCAGTTTGATCACGAGGTACTTTGCCAACAATTTCTAAATCAGAAATTTTATCGCCATTAGCAAATGCAATAGCATAGAGTTTACCACCTCTTGCGACTTTGACTTCTAGTTTTTTCGACAGAGCATTAACAACAGAAACACCCACGCCATGTAAACCACCAGAAAAAGTATAATTTTTATCTGAAAATTTACCACCAGCATGCAATCTCGTTAAAATTAATTCTATGCCTGAAATCTTATGTTCTTTATGAATATCAACTGGCATACCACGGCCGTTATCTGAAACTTCTAACGAACCATCTTTATGCAAAACTACATTGATTAAATTTGCATGACCTGAAATAGCTTCGTCCACACTGTTATCAATGACTTCTTGAGCTAAATGATTAGGCCTAGTCGTATCTGTATACATCCCAGGTCGTTTTTTTACTGGATCGAGACCACTTAGTACTTCTATTGACTCGGCGGTATATTGCTCACTCATAATTAGATATTGTATATTATTTTGGTATATAGCTTTATTATATACAGGATTATTAAATATGCTTAAATTATGAAGTAAATTTAACAATAGTAAAGAGCTGTAAACAGGGATAAAATTTTACTAAAATAAATTAATAATAATACTATGTTTAGCAATCCTGATTCGCCCATAATTTATTCAGTTGAATCCCTCAATAGTAAAATAAATTTACAATTACAAACCCAATTTAATACTGTCCATGTCGAAGGAGAAATTTCTAATCTAGCAAAACCTACCTCTGGGCATTATTACTTTACACTAAAAGACGACAAATCGCAGATCAAATGCGCCTTGTTTCAAGGCTCTCACTCTCAAAGAGCAGTACAAAAAACAGTCAAATTTAAACTCGAAAATGGGCAAAAGATTATTGTGCGTGCAAGACTCAGTATTTATATTCCACGAGGAGAGTATCAACTAATTGTCGATAATATTTTTCCAACCGGCTTAGGCGCCTTACAACTAGCTTTTGAACAATTAAAACAAAAATTACTTATCGAAGGCCTATTTGAAGCTAATCATAAAAAATCTATCCCAAAACTCCCAAAAACAATTTGGGTTATTACTTCGAAAACTGGCGCAGCTATTCGAGACATATTAATTACATTAAAAAACAAACTTCAGTCCCCCAATATTATTATCAATATTATTCCTACGTTAGTACAAGGCGAAGGTGCTATAAATAGTATTTTAAAAGCTTTAGATTTCACTGATCAGCACTCTGATCCACAAAGAGATTTGATCATATTAGCACGTGGCGGCGGATCGCTAGAAGATCTCTGGGCTTTTAATGACGAAAATATAGCCAGAAAAATTTATGCTTTAAAAACAGCTATTATAACAGGCATAGGCCATGAAACAGATTTTACTATTGCAGACTTTGTTTCTGATTTACGGGCAGCTACACCAACTGCGGCCGCACAAGCTGCTAGCGAACATTGGCTAGATTATTATAAAAATTTGATTATCCACCAACAAAACATAACCAAGCTTTATAAGAATCATATTAATATAATTACTGAAAAATTAAAATATTTAAATCTACGGCTGAGTCAACAGCATCCACAAACGAAATTAAGCATGCAGATGCAGCAAATAGATGAGCTATACTCAAGACTGATCAAAACATCAAAAAATTATTTAAATCTAACTTATCAAAACTTAAAACTGTTTAATTATAGGCTAAAACAAAATAGCCCCATTAGCAACATTAATTCTCTTCTAAATCTTATTAATTATAACAACAAAATTATTTATAAAAGTCTTGACAATTTAATCAATAACAATAAAAATCTCTTAACAAGCATTGTAAAAAGACTAAATTGTGTCAATCCTCTTGAGATTTTAGCAAGAGGATATAGCATCTTAGAAGATGTCGAGGGGAACATTATAAAAGACAAAAACCAAGTAGCTGTTGGCAACTTGGTTACTGCAAAATTACATAATGGATTATTAACATGTAAAATAGTAGAGTCTATATAACCTAAAATATTTTATATCTTTTTACGTGTTCGAATTAATACGCGTCATAAGCATTTTAAGGAGTATTATGCCTTTTGATCTAGAGCTACTACACGAAAAATATGACAAAAAATTTACACTTGAATATATTACTCTTCTAAATATTTTATTCCATCAATTTCATCAATATATCCCTGAATTAGCAGATACTGACAACAGCGTTAATATTTATCATGTAATTCATAGAGAATTTTCAAGAACCGCCTATCCCGAGCATCGTTTTTATACTGATGGCAAAGAATTAGAAAGCTTTCCCCATCTCGATCCTCATGTAAAAATAAATATATGTTTTGATATAGATGAAACATTAATTACAGCGATTGCAGAAGAACCTAGTGCTACTTGTCCCTCATCTCACACACCTGAAACATATCATATCTACAGCCGTCCTAGCGTAATCGCAATCATCAAAAAACTCGCGCTAATACCTGGTATACGATTAATAGCGTTTACAAACGCAGCAGAAAACCATGCAGGCATAGTCCTCGAAAAACTGGGGCTTATCGAATATATAAAACATATAATATGTAAACCCAATGGCAAAAAAAAATCTAACTGGGATCTTGAATATGCTCCATATCTTGATAATAAAAAAATACTAACTTCACTCCACGATTTTGAAAATACTCTATTATTTGATGATTCTATAATAGCAGCAATAGAATCTTTTAGCTCACTAGAAGAATCCAAAGAAAATCCAATGCCTAATGTTATAATTACTCCTGCTTTTACTAGTGTAACATGTGGGACAAATCCAGATAGAATGTTACTAGTCGTATTTTATTTCATACTCAATCTATTAGCACAACGATTACGATCTCCAACTACTACTGTAGAAGAGCTATTAGCTGCATCCAGTATGAAAACTAGCGAAGCTGAGACAAAAATAGAAACGGGAACAGATGAAGATGTATTTCGTTGTCTAAAATTTTTAAGTATCGAAAGCACTCACAATACAGTTGCTTCTGTAGATGGCGATATAGATTTATTTTTTAATTATTGGAAATTTGATAAACAAGTTGTTTCTTTGATTACGGATTATCATCTAATGAAAACGGAAAAGCCTAGGATACCTCCTAGTTTGCCTGAGCTTTTGTGCGTTTTGCGTCCAGCTTTACCACCAGTTTTACCACCAGTTTTACCTAGTGAATATAGCTCGACTGCGACGACCACAACTACAGCTAATCGTGCTATAGATACCAAAGATACCAAAGATACCAAAGATACCAAAGATACCAAAAAAGGATTTCTCAGAAAAACTCTAACTGCTATGATTGGCAGTGTGAGTACTTTTATTAGCACCGTAGGTCAAGCAAGTCCAGCTAGATCAGCTCAAACCAGATTAATTATAGACTGTAAAAAAAGTACAGATTATGGAACGTGCGGTTATAAACCAACTCTACTGTAGATGATTTGATTTAATATATGTCTTTAAAAGAGCAAGAATTAAAAGATAAATACAATAGCAAAATAGAAACTGCTAGCCATTTTGTTAAATTTCATAACGTTATGCAAGAATGGCCTGAAATAATTAGCCAACTTTGTTCATGGGAATCCACTAGTTTGCTTTTTAGGGTCGAATACCCAAGAGATCCTAAAGCAGAACTTAACTTACCTTTACATTTAAAAACTGATCTTAGAGTCATTACAACACTTGAAGAATTACCTCCTGCACCTTTGAACAGCATAACAATAATTTTCGATCTTGATGATACTCTAACAAGATGCACATCAGCTTCAGCATCTTCTCCAGATAACATGGCTTTTAATGTTTATTTAAGACCATTTTGCAGAGAAACAATAAAATTACTTCATGAGTTAAAAATTATTTTAGCGAAAAAAGATTTATCATTACAACTAGGCATTTGGACTGCTTCTTGCTCTAACCATGCTAGAAGTTTATTAGAACATGTAGATCCAGAGAAATTTTTTGATTTCATTCTTTGCCGAGACGCAAATGACGAAATACCTAATTGGAGCGATCCAAAAGACGTAAAATACAACTTTAAAAAACCAATCGAGCTATTAACTTTTCCTGCAATTTTAATTGACAACTCTTGTACTGTAGCAACTAGTTTTTCTGAAAGCAGACCATCTATAATAACAATTCCAGACTTTGTTTTACCCGATTCTATTTTGCTTCAAATAATGTATTTTTTACTAATTCTGTTTGATGAATTAACTGTTAGTCAAGATTTAAATAAATTATTGCTTGCCAAAACTCGTGATGAGTTTGCTAAACCATATCCTTATAGAACTGATGACTCTATAGTTACGACTTCTTGGTCTAAAGATCATGAGAAAGATATTTTTTTACGTGTATTAAAATCACATATAAAAAAATCTGGAGAGACTGCGTATACTTTCATGTTGCATCCGGAGTATTCTGATTTTATTACAAAATTAATTAAAGATTACCATACGTTATTTACTGTTTCATCCAGAACTACACTTGATGCTATGCCCACCACTGTTCCTGTCATACCAAGCGAGGAGCCTAGTAAACCCGACTGTCCGCCAACTGCTCATCTACTACCTCGAGCTCGACATCCACAACACCGAAAACCTCCAATAACATACCGATATGGCACTGTAAAAGATCCACGATTCTTAAGTCTACCAGAAATAGTGGCTGCCCTTAAGCAAGATCCCTATGTGTTTGACTCCACCCCTAAAATTTATTTTGAATTTACTCCTGAAATGTCACAACACCAAATGTACGATCACATGGTTGAAAAAACCTATGAATATTATTACGGACGATAATCGTTTAACTCATGCCTGCTCTTGATAAGATAATTGCTGAGTTTTATTATTGAGTTTCTTGTCAGCCTCACTAGCTTTATTGGAAATTTCAGCTATCTGTTCCAAAATTTGTACAACTGTACAGCCTTCTTTCTGATCTGTCCAAGGAATAGTATGAGCATTCATACAATTGATAAAATGCTGTACTTCTGTTTTAAGTGGCTCATGTACTTCTATAGGGATAGATCGACCTAATTGTAGTTTATTATCGCAATAATCATTATATTTATATAATTTAAGTTTATGCTCCCAAGGCTGTGTGTCTTCAAAAATTAACATCCCCTCAGTACCAACTACCCACAGTTTTTGTTCTTTTTTAGGATGCAACCAAGAAGAATAAATTCGCGTCTGAATAGATCCAAACTCTATTTGGACGTCTACTATATCAGATGCAGGTATATTATGCTTAAACAACTCCTGCTGGCATACTTGAATATTAGTAACTTTAGAGTTTATCAGGCCTAAAATCATTGATAAATCATGTGGAATTAACTCCCAAATAATTCCTACTTCTTTGCGAATCGGGCCCAGATGCAATCTTGTAGATTCTATGTATTGTATTTCACCAATTACTCCTGAAGAAGCAAGCTCTTTTAATTTTATATAAGCATTATGATACTGTAGAATATGCCCAACCATAACTATTTTGTTGCTAAGTTTGGCAGCCGAACTTATTTTTAACGCTTCTAGATAAGACATTGCCAATGGCTTTTCAATAAAAACATGCTTATTTGCTTGTAAGGCTTCTGTAGCATATTTTTCATGTAAATGTGGTGGTAAGGCTATGAATACTCCCATAATGTTCTGATCAGCAAGTATTTCTTGCCAAGACTTATTAGCAACCTCGTATTCAAAAGAAAATAAATCTGCTTTTTTAGCATCATGATCGCAAATGGCAGCTAGCACCCCCAGCTCATAACAGACACGGACTATATTTTTTCCCCAACTACCAACGCCTAGTACCGCAATATATTTTTGACCCATGTTTAAGTTCTGTATATTAAAATATTATTTAAAATTAATATGATTTTATCATGGCCTTATAAAAAAATTACAAAAAAAAGAGTAAATAAAATTAGTAATATGCTAGTATTGCATTTTAATTAGCAACTAACTAATCAATACATGCTTAAGAATAAAATTATTTTAATTACTGGCGCGACTCGCGGTATAGGTCAACAATTAGCACTTACGTGTGCAAAAAATGGAGCTACAGTCATAGCTTTAGGTAAAAATAAAAAACGTCTCGAGCAATTATATACTCAAATAATGGGCTTAGAGTTGGATTTGTCTGAGCCCTCGCTTTTGCCGTTTAATCTAGCTGGAGCAACCCCTAGTGATTATGAAAATTTAGCTAATCTTATCGCTGAGCAATACGGCAGACTAGACGGACTAGTTCATAATGCAGCTATACTAGGAATTAAAACTGAGTTAATCCACTATGACATCTTAAAATGGTATGAGACCATTCAAGTTAATTTAAATGCTCCATTTTTGTTAACTAAAGCTTTGCTGCCTATTTTAAAACTGGCTAAGCAGTCTTCTATTATTTTTACCACTGCTAATGAAGGCCTAGTCGGGCAAGCTTATCAAGGAGCCTATGGCATTACAAAAGCTGGTATTAAAAATTTTATGGAAATTCTCGCAGCCGAATTAGAAACGTATAATAACAAAATCAGGGTTAATGCAATTAACCCTAATTTAGTCTATTCTGGTATTTATACACAAAATTTTCCAGCAATTGACCCTTGTTCTGTACCAAATGTAAAAGATATCATGCCATTATATTTAACCTTATTGGGAGATTTCTCACAATATATTCACGGGCAGACTATAAAATTTAATTAATTAAGGGACTGTGATGACAGCACAACAAATTAAGCTTATTATCAATGGCGCGCATGGACGTATGGGACAAGAGGCAGTAGCTACAGTAGCACAGGAGCCTAGCCTAAAACTAGTAGCAGCTTTAGACAAGCAAGATGACTTAGCCTCGAGTATTCAGCAATATAAAGCAGATGTCGTCCTTGACTTCACTAACGCTGATAGCGTCTTGGTTAATACCAAAACTATTATAACTAACAAGGCTTGTCCAGTTATTGGCAGCTCTGGCTTATTAGAAGATGATATAACTGAATTAAAAAATCTGGCAAAAGCATATAATATCAGCGGGATTATTGTCCCTAATTTTTCTATAGGCGCAGTATTAATGATGAAATTTTCATCTATAGCAGCAAAATATTACGATCAAGTAGAAATAATTGAACGCCACCATGCGGATAAACTAGACGCTCCTTCTGGAACCGCCCTGCGTACAGCACAATTAATAGCCCAGACGAGAAGAAAACCTCTTATCCATAATCATAAATCAAAAGAAACCATCCCCCATGCTTTAGGAGCGAATTATAATAATATTCCTGTTCACTCACTCCGCCTTAATGGCTCGTGTGCCCATCAAACCGTACTTTTCGGTGGACTAGATGAGACGTTGAGTATCACTCATGACAGCCTACATAGACGCTCATTTATGCCAGGCGTAATTTTAGCTTGCACTAAAGTCAAGACCCTTAAGGGTCTTCAAATAGGACTCGAACAGTTATTAGATTTGTAAACCGATTCTGAACTAATTCCTATAATATATATTAAATTTTTTAGGTTATTTCCTAGTTTACAAACTATAAACCCTGTGGTATTATGCGCTCACGTCTATGCCGTAAGACATAGATAATATTATATCTTATGGCATAGAGCCAGCTTTATTTAGGGGAACATTATGAAATCTAAATCCTTAGTACAATCTTGGTTAGAAGTTGAACTTAACATTAATGGTAAAACATTAACTGAAGCCCTTGCTGCACTAAATTCTAAAATGGACAGCAGCCATACACATTCAAGAGTCAACGAATGGAAAGAAAACCGCAATGGCCGTGGCGAACGCTTACCACGTGAATTACGTATGCACATGGCTAAACTAGTAATGAAAGATGTTCTAGAAAGCGCTGGCGTTAACACTTCTAAACTTTCTAAAAAAGTATTAAACAAAATTGCTGAGCAATTAAGCTAATATTTCGGTACTACGCAGAGCTCTCAGCTCTCAGCTCTGCAGTGTCTAAATTACACATTTTTTATATTCTGATACTCTGCTGCAATAATATTATCAAATTGATTATTATTAAAATTCGCTAACCATTTTTCAACGACAGTGTGCTCAACTCTATCATTAATTAATAATTCCCCGGCTGTTTGATATAACCCTGTTGATACAATAATATCTTCTAAAACACTACGAGCATCAACAAAAACCCGAATTTTAAACAACTCACTGTTGATGCTAGTTATTTTATCTTTAATCAAATCTTGCTCTATACCACGACCTGAGGAAAACACATTAAGATTTTGCTGATAGACAGCAGTATTATAAACACTTTGTTTCTCTGCTAGGCTATAGTCTAATAATTTAGTTTTATAATTGAATAACAAAACTCTTATTTCTCCAAGTATAACCGCGCTTGAAGCTAAATATGTTAATTCCTGTGCTTTAACTTGAGTATCTATCGTATCTAACGTAGGTTGAATTGCCGCCAGCTGTAAAAGATTCCATGCCACATTAATATTATCCGACCACCAATTTTGGAATTTTAAGTATTTGTCACTATCGAAGTTATATCCCATATTAAAACCTAAACCCGGCAGTCTTTCTAAAACAGATACGTATCTTTGTCTTTGAACTTCTTGAGTTTTATAAAGAGCTTGGTTTAATTCTGGTCGGTTATATAACGCAATGGTATCTAGGCTTAATAATTTACTATCAATAGATGGCAATTTGCTTAAATACGGATCTAGTGGCAATAATTTGATTTGAAGAGATCCCAGCTTATCAGGAGAATTGTAATTAATCAAACTAAGTAGTTTATCCCAAGCTTGATTAAAGTAAACAATATTCTCTCGCATTTCACGATAAAGCTCTAATAATACTTTTTTACTATTTAATAATTTTTCTGGTTCTCCAACAGCCTGGCTAATAGCTTGATCTGTTAGATCAATCGAATCTTTGATCTCTTTTTCTAAATCAGCTACTTTTTTTGTAGTCTCTTGCGCATAATAAGCTAAAGAGTAGTTTTTCACGACTTCGCTGATAATTTTGATCGCTATTTTTTTTCGCTCTTCATTGGCAGCTAAATAACGGTCACTGGCTTGCTTAGCTCGAACATAGCTAAGACCAAAATCTAAGACATTCCAGTTAAACAAAATAGTGCCAGTTTTTATAGTGTGCGGAATTAAACTTTGGCCAGAATCGCCTGTTGGGGTATTAATTAAATTTTTTATGTAATCCCGATTTCGGTGATTGTAAGCTGCATTAACATCAATTTTTGGATAAAGATCAAACTTTGCTAGATCATACTGTTTATAAGCTAAAGCAACTTGCACTTTATTTAGTTTGTATTCCAAGTTGTTTTCTATGGCGAACCTTATAGCTTCTTTTAAATCCAGAGTCAAAACTTCTGATTCTTTGGGATATAGCTGCCCAAGAGAATTCATAACGCTTTTTCTCTTATCAGCATTATCTATTTTTTCTGATGTTACAGTGCATGAACTAAGAAAACTCAAAGCTGTAACTACCAAAAATATTATAAGTAAAGATTTTTTAAAATAAGACAACATGTTATTTTTATTATTAATTGTGATATATTTAAGCTTAGTCGATTTTATTCATAACTCTACTTAATATGCCAGATTAATGCATCAGAATATAGAAAATCCCAGGTTTCCAGAATCTGAAAAATATTTGTTTTTACCTGGTGAGGCAGGAAAAATAGAGCTATTAATTTCGCCTAAACCCTCCAGCGATTCTAGTAATAATAGCAATACTAATAAAAATATATGCGCTATCATTTGTCACCCACATCCTTTATTTAGCGGAACTATGGACAATAAAGTGGTCTACACAACCCACAAAGCCCTTTATTATTTCGGTTGCCATACAATTAGATTTAATTTTCGCGGAGTTGGTCGATCAGAAGGTCAACATGACTCTGGAGTAGGTGAGACTCGAGACTTGTTACAAATAATTTCTTGGCTAGGCACAGAAAAGCCAGGTTACCAAATTATTTTAGCAGGCTTTTCTTTTGGAGCCTATATTGCTCTAAAAGCGGCGCAGGCTCTAGAAACTGCACCCAATGGCCAAGAAATACTTTGTCTAATTTCTATAGCACCAGCAGTACATCATCAAGATTATAAGCTTTATTTACCTGTTAATTGCCCCTGGCTGATTATTCAAGGATGCGAAGATGAAATTGTCCCTGCTGAACTTGTATTCGATCTAGTATCCCAAGCAGAAACCAAGTCTATGTTAGCATCGATTACTTTAATTAAATTCCCTGAAACCAGTCATTTTTTTCATGGTAAATTACCGGATTTAAAAAATTGTCTTATAAAATATTTAAACGAAAAATTTTAATATTAAACTAATTAATGCTATTCTAGAG
>JAGOUU010000019.1 GCA_018061105.1 Gammaproteobacteria bacterium | reverse complement strand
TTCAGCATTCCGCAAGCAAAGAAAAGTCTTAAGAAATTAACTAAAATTATTTCTAAAACTGCAGCAAACACTTTTAGTAGTTCTAGCGCTAAGAATAAAACTAATAAAACTAATAAAACTAATAAAACTAATAAAACTAATAAAACTAATAAAACTAATAAAACTAATAAAACTACTAAAACTACTAAAAATAAGAGAAAAATAACAAAAGCTACTAAGAAAAATTCTATTGCTAAACGTACAATTAGCTTAGTTGGTACAAAAAAAACAGCTAAAAGAATTACAAAATCCTCAAAAAACAGAGTAAATTTAATAGCTAAAAAAAGATTATACAGAGCAGCCTAGCTTCGATTAAGTAATTGTGGTTAGTCGTTAATTGAGCGAATAAAATAATGTCTAATGAGCAAACAATACACACTATCTTACGCTAATCGCAGCTTACTAAATATAGCAAGGGTTCTTATAGGAGTTTCAGTATTTTTAGCTATATTTGTCTATAAAGACAAGATAGTACTTTCATTTTTATTTGTATCTTTATTTTTATTATTAATTAATCAAATAATTTTTATTATTATTTCAAAAATACAACACCGTGCGCTTATATACCAAGATTGCAATCAAGATACTCTTGTTAATACTATAATATTTGATCATGAATCTTTAGATAATGTAAATAAATTAGAGACTTATTTAATAATAGATCTCAGCAATGATAACATATTTAAAACCCAAAATATTGCTAGCATTATAAACAGAGGTAACAATAGATTTACAGTTAATTTCAAACAACCTATTAATAAACCTTTTGAATTAGAAACTGCTGGTCTATCAAAAGATGAAGTAAAAGTAAGAGTCACCCATTGTAACGTGAGATTTAATCAGCAACCAGAGGGATTAATTATTATTAAAATAATTTGCGACAAATCACTTTAACACAATGATTTCTTGACAGAATTTTATATTTTCTCTTTATAATCAATAGATTATTAAGTTACTAGACCACTGAAAAAATTGCAGCAATACCTGAAATACTCATAACCACTACTGTTATCCATCCTATTATTTTTGTAAAAATATTATTAGTGCTCTTTCCCATAATTTTATTATTATTACTAAGTAGCAAGATCAATATTAAAAATATAGGTGCTGTTATCCCATTTAAAACAGCAGACCAGATAAGTGCTTTAATCGGATCAAATGCAAAAAAATTCATAGCTAACCCACTCAACATAGAAACGGCAATAACTGCATAAAAAGAATGAGCTGATTTGAGTTTGCGATAAAGTCCTATATTGTGCCAACCAAATCCTTCAGCTAAAGCATAAGCACTCGCTCCTGCTAAGACTGGAACAGCCAATAAACCTGTTCCTACAATGCCTAAGACAAATAAGACATAAGATGCATTACCAGCAACTGGCTTTAAAGCTGCTGCTGCTTGTGCTGGAGTCTCTATATTTTTAATGCCGTGTGTAAATAACACACTTGCGCAGGCTGCAATAATAAAAAACATCACTATATTCGAAAACAACATACCAGACCATACGTCTATTCGCATTTTTTTAATATCTTTAGTAGTTGCCCCTTTACGCTGCTGAACAGTTTTTTTCCCTTCAACGATTTCCTCCTCTATTTCTTGTGCTGTTTCCCAGAAAAATAAATACGGGGAAATAGTCGTACCAAAGATTGCACAGATAATTAACATTTGTTCTTTCGAAAAAGTAATAGTAGGTATAAAAGTAGAACTAGCCACCTCTCTCCAATTTAAACCCGATAGTAATGCTGATAATACATAAAAAAATAAAACTAACGCTAGCCATTTTAAATATTTAGCAAATTTTACGTATGTTACAAAGATTTGTAATCCTAAACTAAGAGCTGTAATAGCTATAATAGTTACCGCAGAAGGTATTTGAGGAAATATTAAATGCAATACCTCAGTCATCGCCTGAAGATCAGCGCCAATATTAAAAGTATTGGCGATTAACAGGGGGACGATACACATATAAAGTATATATTTAGAAAAATGTCCCCGAATATTTGATGCTAACCCTTTTCCTGTGACTAAACTGATGCGAGCACACATTTCTTGTACGACACTAACCAATGGGAAAGTAAACAGTGCTAGCCAAAGAAGCTGGTAACCAAACATTGCTCCAGCTTGAGAATAAGTAATAATGCCAGACGGATCGTCGTCTGCTGCTCCTGTAGTTAGCCCTGGACCTAGAATACGCCAATATTTTTTTATTTTTTTTACTAGGCCCATTTTCATTAAATTTCTTTAGCTAGTTCTTCGACATTATTAACTTTAGCCTTTGGAAATAAAATTTGATTATAATAATCGATAGCAGAATCAACATCACCATAAAAAACCATTTTGCCCTGGTTTAATACTAAGGCTTTGGTACAAAATTTTTTAACAAGATTATTATCATGACTAGTTAAGACTAAGATATTACTATTATGCATTAGAGTCTCGAGTCTGGCTCTAGCTTTTTGCATAAATTGACCGTCACCGACTCCAATAACTTCGTCAATCAATAATATATCTGGGTTACCAGCTGTAGCAACACCAAAGGCTAGTTTCATTGCCATACCTGATGAATACATACGAACTGGCTTAGTAAAAAACTCACCTAATTCAGTAAATTCAGCGACATCATGAGCCATACTCGCTGCTTGCTCACGTGTTAACCCACGTAACACACCCATAGTTATCACATTTTCGATACCACTAGCCTCAGGGTTTAAACCTAACCCAATACTAAATAAGCATGACATAGTGCCACTAGTTGTAACCGTGCCCAAATTAGGTTTATAGATTTCAGCTAGCACGCGTAATAAAGTACTTTTACCAGCGCCATTGCAACCGAATATTCCTACTTTTTCGCCTTGAGTTATCTCTAAATTAATATTATCTAATGCTCGATAAGTAGAATGAAAAGAATTAAGATCTAAAGGCTGATTAAAAATTTTACGGATAGCTTGAATACCATATTTTCGTATTGAGCTTGAGCCGGTTTTTAAAATATAATCTAAATAAACATTTTCGAGCTTAATAAAAGATTGTTGCATAATTATAACCAAAAAATAATTCTGTATTTACAACGGTTTATTAAATAATAAAACACTATAAAACTGAAAAAACTAAATATTAAGACTACAGCATAGCTCGTTAATTCCACCTGCTGGCCCAACAAGGGCGCACGAATCAAATTTACTATATGATAGAAAGGATTAACCATAACTAACCATTGATATCGGTCTGGCAATAAACTTGGCAACCACATAATCGGTGTCATGAAAAATACTACCTGCAATACGCTGTCAATTATAAGCTGCATGTCCCGAAATCTGGTACCAATTATGGCAATGATAGAAGTTATAAATACAAACATTAATAATACTATAATTAAATTAGGTAAAAAGAGTAATAAATTAAAAATACTAAAATTATTTAAACCGCTAGCAAAATAAATAATAACAGGGACATAAGCTAATATATTATGCGCAAAAATAATAATATTTCTTACGATTACTCGTAATATTAAGTGCAAATAAGAAATCTTCATATTACGTAAATATGTTTCAGATTCAATAAATACTAACGAAGAGTCATTGATTAAAGCACCTACCGTAGTCCAAACAATAATCCCTGACGCCAAAAATGGAAAGTATTGACTAGTATCGACTTTAAATAAATGGCCATATAAAAACCCCATAAAATAAATTTTTATGGCCATCGATAAAGTTATCCAAAAAGGGCCTAGAGATGATCTGCGATAACGCAGTCTAATGTCATCCCATGCTAACGTAATCCAAACTCGCCAACCACTGAATATGCCTGCTAATTCTTCAAAAGCAGGCCTCACTGAATTAGCATTATTAATTGTGGAAAGTTTACTCATATAGGATTTTAAATTTTTGTAGCTGGAAGAAATCTGTAGTCATTGTAACCAATCAACACTAAGAAGTCCAAGTCTCATCTTTTCGCAGAACATGCAGGATATGATGAAATAGTGACTGTGATTAATTCTGCCATTTCTTGATCAGGTTGAACTCTTTTTTTATTTGTATTATTAGATAGCATTAAGTTCAAGAAAAACGTGACTAAGCTAGGCATAATTAAAACTTGTAGATATTAATTACGCTATTTTAAACATTACTTGCTATAATGCAACTAGAGTAAAGATAGCAATGATCATTAAAATATATGATTAAAATATTAATAACAGGCTCAAACGGTCAGCTCGCAACCGCTTTAAAGCATTGCTTCCAAAATCGTCATCTACAAAATTACCAGCCTATTTTTGTTGATCACCAACAGTTTGATATAACTAACTACTCTAGATGTCTAAATTTTTTATATAATTATAAGATAGATTACATTATTAACTGTGCAGCTTACACTGCAGTAGACTTAGCTGAATCGAATAAAACAGCTGCTTACCAAGTTAACTCTATTGGACCAGGAAACTTAGCTAAACTAGCTGAAAAATTTAAAATTAAATTAATTCATTTTTCTACTGATTACGTTTTTTCTGAATTAGACCATGCTAATCACCCCTATCTAGAAGACGATCCGACTCATCCTATTAATTATTATGGTGAAACTAAACTTCTTGGTGATCAAAATATTATCAGTAATTTAGATAATTATGTAATTATTCGTGCAGGATGGTTATATTATCATTTAGGTAAAAATTTTTTTAACACTATTCATAATCTCGCCAAACAAAAAGACAGATTAAATATAGTCACTGATCAAATAGGCACCCCCACATACTGTGCTGATCTTAGCAAATTTGTTTTGTATGTTATTGACCAAGATTTACACAATTTATCAACAAGCTCAAATTATTTCCATAATATTTATAATTATAGTAATTTAGGCGAATGCAGTTGGTATGACTTTGCTTGTGAGATAGTTAAACAATCTCAATTAAATTGCCAAGTTTGCCCAATAACCTCGGATAAATACCAAACTGCAGCTATGCGCCCAAAATATTCTGTTTTAGATAAAACTAAAATAATTAATACCTTTGGCTATAACATACCAACATGGCAAGAGGCTCTGAATCAATGTATCAAAGAATGCGATAAAATCTATGTTGCGAATCTCTAGAGAAGAAACTGAATTATTAAAAACAAGCATCTTAAGCTTGCGTACTGAAAAAAATTATAAATAATAATATTTATGTCCAAAAAAACTTTGTTAATCACTGGTGGTGCTGGCTTTATTGGCTCTAATTTTATTTTATATTTTCTAGAAAAATACCCCGATTATTTTATTATAAATCTTGATAAACTAACTTACGCAGGAGATTTGAATAATTTAGCCAATGTTTCTAGCAATCCTAATTATAAGTTTATTCACGGTAATATAACAAACCCTGACTTAGTGTCTTATTTATTTAAGCAATATAAAATATCTGATGTTATTCATTTTGCGGCAGAATCACATGTAGACAATTCTATTGCAGGACCTGAAGTCTTTTTTCAGACTAATGTCATGGGTACTTATAATTTAATCAATACTGCAAAAAACTTTTGGATGAACAGTGTAAATAATTATAAACCAGAATATAAAAACTCTCGATTTCATCATATATCAACAGATGAAGTCTATGGTACGCTTGGTGAGACGGGTTGTTTTACTGAGACCACCCCTTATGCACCCAATTCGCCTTATAGTGCTTCAAAAGCCAGTAGTGACTTTGTTGTCCGTAGCTATTTTCACACTTATGGCTTAAATATTGTTACCACTAATTGCTCTAACAATTATGGCCCTCGTCAGCATAGTGAAAAACTTATCCCTGTTATTATCAATAAAGCCATAAATAACCAGCCTATTCCAATATATGGCAACGGAAAAAATATACGAGACTGGCTCTTTGTCGAAGATCATTGCTCTGCTATAGATACTGTCTTTCATCATGGCTTAACAGGTGAGACTTATAATATTGGCGGTAATTGTGAGAAAACTAATCTTGAGGTTGTTGAAACTATATGTACTATTTTAGATAATAAAGTTCCTAACTCAAATAAAATAAAATATTCTGATCTGATTACTTTTGTTTCTGATAGACCTGGGCACGATCAAAGATATGCTATAGATGCAACAAAAATACAAACTGAATTAGGATGGTCACCGCAAACTAATTTTACTGATGGGATTATAAAAACTATCTCATGGTATATATAATAGGTATAAATCAGGTATAAATAATGCTCTTTAATTTTATTAATAAACTTTACACTAAACTACCTATATTACTCTATGATATCTTAGCTATTCCTACAGCTTGGTTTTTAGCCTATTGGCTCCGTTATAATTTATCAGAGATACCCTATGAAGTAATCGCTAAAGCTGCGACCCCTGTTTTTGTTTTAATTATCATCCAGGTTATTTGTTATTATGCTTTTAAAGTATATCGTGGCATTTGGCATTATTCTTCATTAGCCGATGTTATTAATATTATTAAATCTATTGTCACTGCTGTTATCCTAACCATTGTCGTTTTACTATTTACTGCAAATTTATATTTTATACCGCGTAGTATCTGGCCTATTTACTCTACTTTATTGATATCTTTTCTCTGTGGTGGGCGCCTATTGATGCGTTGGCGGCAAGAAAACTCTAATTTTAGAAAAATCCCTCCCTATACTCAAACTAAGCGCACTCTTATTATTGGTGCCGGTAGAGCTGGTGAAAGCTTAGTTCGCAATATTAAACAAGAAAATACAGAGTATCATATCGTTGGCTTTATAGACGATGAGCCCAGTTATCTAGGACAAGAAGTGCATGGAGTCAAAGTCTTAAGTAAGATAGACAATCTTGTAGAGACTTACAAAAAATATAGCATAGAATTTATTCTCATAGCTATTCCCACGGCAAATTCAAAAACTATGCGCAGAATAGTTACTCACTGCGAGCAAACTCATGTGCCTTTTAGAACTTTACCTAATATATTAGACATAGCTTCTGGAAAAATTGATATCAAAGCGTTACGAGAAGTAAAAATTGATGATTTATTAGGCCGCGATCAAGTTGATCTGGATTGGGGAATGATCTCAGATTTTATTGAAAATAAAAGAATATTGATTACTGGCGGCGGTGGCTCTATTGGCTCAGAGCTATGCCGTCAAGTTGCGCGGTTAAACCCGAAACAATTATTAATAATCGACAATTCAGAATACAATTTATATAAAATACAAATGGAGCTTAATAATTCTAGTAACATTAGTATTTTTTTGGCTTGTGTAACAGACCATTTTATTATTAATAAAATAATGTCTGAAAACAAACCTGATATAGTCTTTCATGCTGCAGCTTATAAACATGTGCCTTTACTAGAAGAACAATCTTCACGCGCAGTTTTTAATAATATTCTTGGGACCAAAATTGTCGCTGATTGTAGCAGGATTAACAATGTCGAAAAATTTATCTTAATTTCTACTGATAAAGCGGTAAACCCAACTAATGTTATGGGAGCCACTAAAAGAATTGCCGAGATTTATTGTCAAAACTTAAATAATATTAATAATAAAACTAAATTTATCACAGTTCGTTTTGGTAACGTATTAGGCTCCACTGGCAGCGTTGTTCCGTTATTTCAAGAGCAACTAAAACAAGGTGGGCCACTGACAGTAACTCATCCTGACATTGAACGTTATTTTATGACCATTCCAGAAGCAAGTAGATTAATTTTGCAAGCTACTTCTAATGGCCAAGGCGGCGAAATATTTGTTTTAGACATGGGAGAACCGATTAAAATACGTTATTTGGCCGAACAAATGATTCGTCTGGCAGGCAAACGACCGTATGTTGATATTCAAATTAACTACATTGGGTTACGATCAGGCGAAAAGCTCTACGAAGAGTTATTTTACGATCTTGAAAAACTTGAGACAACGGCCCATAACAAAATTCTTATGGCAAAATCTAACTCTATAGAATGGGATAAATTTCAAATTTACCTGTTTAGACTTATTGAACAAATTAATAACTTATCTGACAATCAATTAAAAATTTTAATTAAACAACTGGTTCCTGAATATAAAATTCACTTTCACCCAGCTCAAATAGAAATAACCGAATCAATTTACAATGATTAATTTAATCTTTATCGTCTTTATACTTGCCACTAGCAGTACTTTTGCGCTTATAAAATTATCAAATAAGTTAAATATTATTGATATACCTAATGATCGATCGTTGCATACTAAGCCCGTACCACGAACTGGTGGAATAGCTATTATTGTTACTTTTTTGCTAGCTATAACTAGGCTGATCTATCTCCCTTCGCTCTCCTCTCAAAACTTTATTACTCTTTCTCCTGAACTCTATTATCTTATTCTAGCTACTGGAGTCATTGCCTTGATTTCTTTTATTGACGATTGTATAAACTTATCAAATAAATTTAAACTTATTATTCATCTAGCTATAATTACTTATTTATTAAAGAAAGGCCTAGTGCTTAATCTTTCAAGTATTCTCAATATTTCAAATTTGCCATATTTAATTTATTTAACCTATTTCGCCTATTTTTGCTCAGCTTTTTTTATCTTATGGCTTTCTAATCTATATAATTTTATGGACGGTCTGGATGGCTTTGCTTCTGGAATGACAGTCATTGGCTTTGGTGCTTTATCATTAATATCTTGGCACAACGATAATCAAAACCTCGCTATAATTAATTTAATTATTAGCATAGCCGCATGTGGGGTCTTAGTATTTAATTTTCCTCCTGCAAAAATTTTTTTGGGGGATAACGGCTCTGCAAGTATAGGCTTTTTTGCAGCCGGCATGGCTATCTTAGCCCACAATCAACACGCTGTATCAATCTGGCAGTCTATTATCATATTTTCACCATTTATAACTGATGCAAGTATTACTTTGATAAAACGACTATTGAGAAAAGAAAACATATTTAAAGCCCATCGCACACATTACTACCAGCAATTGGCTCTAAAAATTGGCCATAAAAAAACCGTATTATTATCTTATGGTCTTATGTTAACTTGTGCTTCAATTGCTTTTTTAAATATAAATCTAATTGTTGCAGCAACTATAATTCTAACTTTATATTTTATACTGATTAGTCTATTAGAATCGAAATTACAGATTGCTTAAATAATTATCAAACCATTTTTAGTTACAAAATAATTCCTCATATTTATCTGCGCTATTTACAATAGTAAACTGCTTCGCTTGCTCACGAATCTGAGCAGAATTATAATCTGGCAATAATTTTAATTGCTCTATTATAGCCGCTGCAAACCCTTCTGGCGTGTAATCATAAGCTACTCGATGGAATTTATTAAAATCTGAAATCTCATCTAAAATAGGCGTCCTATCTGACATAACAATAGGAATCCCTGCTGCTAACGCCTCAACCAAAACAATTCCAAAGCCTTCATATTCAGAAGTTAAAACATATAAATCTGAATAAGCAAAATAAGCTTCTGGATTATTTACTACACCAGTGAAGCTCACGAAATCTTCTAATTTATAATTTTTAACTAGTTTCTGTAATTTACCTAATAGCTTCCCTTCCCCAAGAATTAACAATCTAGCATCAGTAGTCTTTTTAACAAGCTTAAATGCATCTATTAATAACTCAAAATTTTTAACCGCACACAGCCGTCCACACGAAACAATAATAGGTATTTTTTTATTTTCTAGATCTTGTGAAAACCAAGGATGATCTGGCTGTTCATGTTTTTTAATTAATTCATCTGACTTTAACATTGCATTATAAATTACAGATATGTTAGGTATATTTTTTTTAGAAGGCAACCAATGATTAAAATCAGTAATCCCCATTTTTGAAATAACAACAAGCCCATCTGTAAATTTATATAATCGTCGATTGAAAAAAAAGATAATACTCAAAAGTATCTTATGAAAAAAATTAGATTCAAATTTAATTTGTAAGCTTAGCAACGTTACAATTGTACAATATAACTTAGCAGTACAACGACTAAGTTTAACAACCGGAATTGTCATCATATCGACATAAGATTTGCTAGATATTATTGCTTTATAAGTCTTGCGATTTCTACGCAAATAAAAAAACAGAGGAATAAATCCTAAAACTCTGGGAAATCTAAATTGAGTTTTTTTTATTTTTGAATCTAAACTATTAGTAAGAAAATTATCATGAAATTTATCAAAACAAATTATTTCTATTTCATATTCACGAGACACCAGCTCATTTGCAAGATTAGTTAAATGCCGTTCTACCCCACCAACTGATTTAAAACGGTCGTGAACAAAACAAATTTTCATTCTAAAAAATCTTTTATAATAGTCAAAATTTTCTTGGATACTTGATTATTAATATTATAGTCTAGTATTTCTGTGCGTGGCTTATATTCTTTTTGGGTCCATAGACGGTTCCAGCCATGATCAATAGTCTCACCCCATTCGGTTTCATCTCGCAAAGTTACACAAGGCACACGATGGAAATATGCTTCTTTTTGTAACCCACCTGAGTCTGTAAAAATATAAGCCGCATGTTGCAATAAAGCCTGCATATAGAAATACCCAAATGGTTCGCAGAGATCAAAACCAGACAAATCTATATTCTTGCTCTCGCATAATTTTTTAGTCCGAGGATGAATAGGAAACACAATTTTTAATTTATTATTTTGGCCAAAATTAGCGACATAATTTAATAAATCTTTTAATCTGATTAAATCATCAGTATTCTCTGCTCTATGCAAAGTTAAAACTATATATTCTTTGCTTTCTAAGTTAAATTTTTTTAAATCAGCTAATTTAACATAATTATTTTCTCGCACGAGCTCTAGAGTATCATGCATTACGTCGCCTACTAAATGGACATTATTAGTTATATTTTCATCTTTTAGATTTATCACAGCCTGCTCTGTCGGGCAAAATAATAAATTACTGATATGATCAGTCACCACCCTGTTCAATTCTTCAGGCATGTTTTTATTATATGATCTTAATCCTGCTTCAATATGAATAACAGGAATGTGTAATTTAGCAGCAGCCAAAGCCCCGGCTAGTGTCGAATTGGTATCACCGTAGACTAAGACAGCATTAGGCAATTCTTTATTAATAACTTTTTCAATAGCCATTAACATTTGACCAGTCATTTCAGCGTGACTAGCATTGTTAATCTGTAAATTATAGTCAGGAGCAGGGATCTTAAGTTCTTTGAAAAAAATTTGTGACATGTTTTCATCAAAATGCTGACCAGTATGCAGTAAAATTTCTTTAATTCCTAAATCTGAGTTATTAATTAATGCCCGACTAAATGCTGCAGCTTTAATAAATTGCGGCCTTGCCCCTACAATAGTCAATAACTTAATCATGCTGGTAATAACTCAGACTTTTTAGACTCAGACTTTTGAGACTTAGAGTGCTCATATCGACTTAGTTCAGGCAGATAAAATTTATGTCTTAATATTTGAGCTTTGATAAGATCATAATTTTCAACTGTCCAAGCTACTGTTTGTTCTAGACCTGTTTTAATGTCTATTTTAGCTTTAAAACCAATCTTTTCTTCAGCCTTTTCAGTAGTACCGCTACGTTTACCAGAACGGTCCCATTCTCTTGCTGGTAAATTATCTGAGGCTGTCGGATTATTGGTAATTTGATTTATTAAATTGGCCAGATCACCTATCGAAGTCTCTATACCAGTTGCCAAATTATATACCTCTGCAGCTTGGCCTCTACTAGCACAAGCTATTAAACCAGCCACAAGATCATCTACATAAATAAAATCTCTTGTTGCTATACCATTATTTTCTACTGTGAGAGCTTGTTGATTTAATGCCTGCCAAATAAAACTAGGGACGACATTACGCCAAACTGTGGCAGGAGTACCACGCCATTGCCCTGCACCTAATATTTCCCTAGGGCCATACACATTCTGAAATCTGGCTTTTATAAATGGCAATTTATATCTCATATAATAATAATTGCCATAGAATTCGCCTATAATTTTAGAGATTTGATAAGGGCTGTCTAAATATAAAGAAACACCCGCATCTTCATCTGTAGGAGCAACGTTATCAAAAGTTTTTTTAGCGACAGTACAGCCGGCACCAGCATAAACTAAAGCTTTTAAATTAGACGAGTCTTTTAGATGCTCGCATAATTTTAAAGTAGTCAAAGTATTATTATCATGATCAGCCATGGGATCACAGATGCTAGATTGATTGCCATGATAAGTAGACAAATGAAAAACATAGTCATAATCTTTCGGTAGATCAAGCAACACTCTATCGTCACTAATCGATCCTAAGATAAATTTTAATCTAGAGTCTTTAAAATAATCAGGCTGATTAAGCTGATTAGAATCAAGTAAATTTTCAACAGTTGCTGACAATAAATTGTCAACAACAGTCAAACTAGCTATATCTGATTTTAGTAAACTATGGCTAAGATTACTGCCCACAAAACCTGCGCCACCAACGACGAGTACTTTAGCATTTTTCATATTAAACAGCTGTCTCTGTCTTTTCTACTTGACGCAGGTGGGTAAAAGTTTCTTGGATACCAAATTGTTTATAATATTCTATCGTCTTCTTGACGCCTTCTTCTAATGGCGTAGTTACTTTCCAACCAAAATCAGATGCTGTCCGGCTTGGATCTAACAAAATAGAATAAACATCATCAGGGTTACGTGGGTTTACATCTAAGCTTATATTTAAGCCTAATGATTTTATAGTTTCGTCGAATAATTCTTTAATAGAATAATCTGAGCCAGATGCTAAATGATAAGTACCCTGCCCTACACCATCGACGGCTTGTTCTACACAGTCAATCATGTCTGTAACATAAACAAAATCACGACGTGTATCAGCTATAAAACATGGCTGATTATTCGTCAAACGCTTATAAAAAGTAGGAAGCGGTCCGCTTATATTACGAGGCCCATAGGCATTGGCTAATCTAAACGTTACATAATCTAAACCTGATAAATGCACATATTCTTCACCAGCAGTTTTACTAATAGCATAGCTTGAGCCGCCTGGTAAGATTGGATGATTTAATGTAATTGGCTGCTCTAGCGGCTTTAAGCCATAGCACAAAGCTGTCTGAAAATAGACAAATCTTGCAACTTTAACTTCTTTACTAGCTTGAGCCATTACTACTGTTCCTAGAACATTAGTTTTACTGTCTTCAGCCCAATCATCAGGATTTTTATAAGAAGCTGCTGCATGGACTACTACATCAGGTTTAAATCGTCCCATGACATTATTGACTAATTCTTGATTAGTAATACAGTCCTCGATAAGCTCTAAATTAGCATGAGGTTTTAAATTATCGCGACGGCCAGTTGCAAAATTGTCTATAACAACTATTTTATAATTTTTTGCTAACAAACGATCTGCCAAATGCGACCCAATAAAACCAGCGCCGCCTGTAATCAATACTTTTTTCATACCTTACCCTTAATTAATTTTAAACTAAAACCCAACAAACATGCGGCAATTATCGCATATTTTGACTTTTTTAAAAAGCAATTCATACCCTATTGATTTAATCTCAGTTTCTTCTCGATCCTGATCATGAATGCAAAAAATAACATCATTATTTTTATATTTGACAGCTGTTTTATTAAAATAAAATTTATAATATATAATGCTAAGTAAAACCAGGAATTTACTTCTGGATTTATCATAATTACGTAGCTTTATCACGAATAAACGAAGTCTATTTTTAACATATATAAACAATTCATTCGTCAATTTATAAAAATTTCTAGTAACAAAATTAGGGTGCCGACTTTTTGGATAGGTAATTTTTTCCAGCCACCAGAATATCTTTTCTCCAACTCGCCTCACTATATATTTGCTAACTGATAACACATATAAAAATATTAAACATAAAGCGCTTGTTATTTTTTTAAATACTGACGTTTTATTACTATAGGCATTATTTATAATATTCTCTTTATTCAGGGAGAAATCTTCTGCTTGACATACTTTTTCAATAATTGAATCAAATTGTTCAATAAAATATTCAAAACTATACTGAGAATTATTTGCTACTTCTTCATAGGCATAATCAGTGATTTCTTTCCATTTAACCTCATTATTTAACACAGAAATTACTTCTATAATATTACTGTGATCTTTTTTTAAGGGAACATAATGACGCCATGGCTGTAAAATACCAGAATATTTGCCTTCATAGAGGATCATTAGGGTTTTTAATGCCGCAGCTTCAAAATGCCTAGGTGATATCTGCAAATAATCAACATTAAAATCTAAATTTTTAAAATATAAATTTTCTAGCTCCTCAAAACTTGTGCCTGGATTTAATAACTCATGGCGCTCTACTTTGTTTCTAATCTCTCCAGTATAGTCAAAAAGAGAAGCACCGCTTTCTACACCTAGACAAGCTTTGCTTGATAACAAAAAATCTATCCAGGCTTTTCCATAAAGCCTATCATTTTCTAACACAGATATATCAACTTTTAAATTGTATTTTTCAGCATCTGCAAGAAGTTTCTCCGCTATGATATATTTGTCATAACAAGAACGACCAAAACTAGCGGATAATATTCTCGCACGATACACCACATCTAATTTTCGTTCTTTATATCCTGTCAATTCTGTCAATGGCATCTCAATGAGATTTTTTGGAACATACCCTGTCAAAACACTTATTATATGCACTCCAGGAAGTTTATCAGCAGAATATACTTTTTGGATTTCTGATTCTGGCAAGCAAGTAAAAACAATATTTATTCTAAGATATTTTATGCAATCTACTAGTTTATTGACGTTTCTATTTTCATCCTGCAAAAAGATCATTTTTAGACCAGTATATCTAGATAACACATAGCGACTACTTGGTAATAAACAATAATTCATTTCAATAATAATACTGTAGTGAATCATTACTGCGTCGTATTTATTCAATAATTCGAACGTTAATTTATTTTTAATACAATTAAATAGTTCAAACTCATGAGCAGAATACTTTATAAATGAAGTAATATGTTCCCCAATGGTCGCTGCTGTTTTATCAGCGTTATTACACAATATTAATATTTTCATAATGTTGGCAAATTAGTTTTTTATAATCACTATGCTTATCAATAAAATTTTGACACCATAATTCTAAACTGAGCATTCCCCATAGTTTACGAGAAAACCCAGTATTTTCTGATAAATTATTCAGTAAGAAATTATAATTTATAAAATCTCTATTTTTACTTGCTGTCGTTGAAAGCGTATCTATAATGAATTCTTTTAGTTTGTTGGTGTTATTTTGAGATTGCTGTAGCCATTGATTGAGTGGCACAGGGAAGCCCATCTTGTCTTTGCGATTAAGAATTTCTTTTGGAATCAAATTACCGTAACATGATTTAATAAAAGCCTTCATTTCACCATTAGTAAATTTTAATGCTGGTGTTAAATTAGCAGCGAATTCGACCACTCGATGATCTAATAATGGCACTCTAGACTCTATACCATGGGCCATACTGACTCTATCTTCTACGTGTAATAAAGCAGGTAATAAGCATTTGAAGTCAAAATGCAAGACTTTATTTAATAAATAATCTTGCTCTAAATTAGCTGATTCAAATATATTATTATATTTACTATATATTTCAGCTACGGGCAAATTATTCCAGTTTATTTCTTGCGGATTATAATTGCTTGCTTTATTAATTAAATCATAATAACGTCTAGCATAATCAGCAAAACAGTCCTGCGCCATAAATTGCTTATACAAGGGCTTATATTCACGAAGCATGCCTAATTGAGATAATATCTTACTGGGATCAGGCTTTAACAAACTATTATTCAAATCACCATCCAGAGCATGGCGTACGACTTGTTCAAAATAGATCATTAAATAACGGGCATAACCACCAAATAATTCGTCTCCTCCTTGGCCACCAAGCATAACTTTGACATATTTACTTGCAGTCTGTGAGACCATATACTGCGGAAAAGCACCTGGGCCAGCAACAGGAAAATCTAAATGATAAATAATTTTACTAATATTATTGATAAAGTCATCAGCAGTAATATCTATTGAATCCAGCTTTAAATTGCCTGCTTCAGCGACCTGGTGAGCATAAAAACTTTCGTCAAACCCTGTATCTTCTGGCATTATAAATTTACCATTTACAGCTAGCGTAAATTTTTCAGAATGTTTTTTTGCCAATAGCGTCACTAAACTAGAATCGACACCACCGCTTAAGTAAGCGCCAATAGGTACGTCACTAAGAACATGTTTAGCGCTTACATTTTGCATTAAATCAACAAAATTTGATCGCGCCAACTTAGGATTACTATAAAGATCAGTATATTTTAATTCCCAATATATTTTTGTCTGTATTTTATTATTTTGAATTTCTAAAACTTGCGCAGGTAACAATTGTTTTATCTGATCATAGATTAGTTCTTCTTTAAGAGGGTACTGAAACAATAGATACTCTGTTAGCCCATTCGGATTTATTCTTAAATTATCTATAAATGGCAGAAGAGCTTTAACTTCAGAGGAAAAATAAAAACCCGTGTGATCTTGATAATAATATACATTTTTAATGCCTATTCTATCGCGGGCTAATATTAATTTCTGCTGTTTATTGTCCCATAGCGCAAAAGCAAACATGCCATCAAGATGTTTTAAAAAATCTTGTCCATAAAAATTATAAGCGGCTAGAATTACTTCCGTATCTGACTCAGTACTAAATTGCCAATGAGCTTTTAATCTTTGTTTAAGTTCAAGATAATTATAAATTTCACCATTGAAAACTAGAACATTTCCCTGTTGATCTAACAGAGGCTGATTCGCCGCAGTTGATAAATCTATGATACTCAGTCTTACGTGGCCAAGACCTATATTATTTTTAGTACTATTATTAGAAACCCAAACACCATCCCCATCCGGGCCCC
Source organism: Gammaproteobacteria bacterium (assembly GCA_018061105.1). GTDB lineage: Bacteria > Pseudomonadota > Gammaproteobacteria > JAGOUU01 > JAGOUU01 > JAGOUU01. The sequence continues at coordinate 6,769 of JAGOUU010000019.1, read as the reverse complement.
GGTGTTTAATTAATTTATTCATGACGTTAAGCTTAGTTACAAGCTCATTGCGCCTATTTGAATTAGTTTGATTATTTTGATCAAAAAAATTAGACAGTATACCGTTTATGCCACACATATAATTCAGATTGACTCTGCTACAATCTCACAAATAGTCTCAACTGTTTCTAATGCTATATAACCATCCATAGGAAAGCTGACTACTTTGTCCATCAGCTTTTCAGTCACAGGTAGGCCATTAGCCAGTTTTAAATAATGTTTGTAAGCAGCCTGTAAATGCAACGGCTTGCCATAATAAATCATTGACGGCACGCCCTCTTTAGCTAAATTTGCCATAAAATCTGATCTATTAACTTCTTCTGGCAATACAATAGTATATTGAGCCCAAGCTGAGTAATAATTATTATCTATTACAGGTGTCTGTACTATAGTAGATAATAATTGATTATATTTACCAGCCACTTTTTGACGGTGCTCTAATTCTTTGGGAAATTGTTTTAGTTTTTCAATTAAAATAGCTGCTTGTATAGTATCTAAACGGCTATTTAAACCTATACGAACGTTATCGTATTTATCTTGGCCTTTGCCGTGAACACGTAAGCTTTTTAATACTTCAGCTAGTTCGTCATTATCTGTAAAAACACATCCGCCATCACCGTAACAACCTAACGGCTTAGCAGGAAAAAAACTTGTTGCAGTAGCTAGTCCTAGAGTACCTACAGATCTTGATTTATATTTACCACCAAAACTCTGTGCACTGTCTGCCAAAACCCATAAATTATTTTCTGCAGCTATTTTATTAATAACATCGTAATCCACAGGCGCACCAAATAAATCAACTGTAATCACGCATTTTGGATTGAGTTTTTTTTCTCGCGCTTGTTTAATACCGTCTAATAAACTCTGTGGATCAAGATTAAAAGTATCTGGCAGTACGTCTATAAAAAACGGGGTTGCACCTACTAAAGATACCGCTTCGGCAGTAGCAGCAAACGTAAAACTAGGCGTGAATACTACGTCTCCTGGGCCGATATCTTTTGCCCTTAAAATTAAATGTAAAGCATCGGTACCACTAGCACAGCTAATAGAATGCTTAGCACCACAAAATGCTGATAAATTTTTCTCGAGCTCTGTTACTTCTTGGCCGAGAATATAATTACCGTGTTTTAATACTTTTTGGAGAGCTTCTTCTATCTGAGGCTGTATATATTGCTGTTGCTTTTTTAAATCAATAAAAGCAAGGTTTTCTAATCTTAATTTCTGTTTAGGCTCAGCTATGCTCATATATACTTATACTCTCTTTTGCTTCTTTTACTTCTTCTAATTGTTTTATAAGATTATTTTGATTTATTTTATAAGCTCTTTTTTCACGAGGGCAAATTAAATCAGGTCCCAATCTCTCACCTGCGTGACTGACCCAACCAATTTGTCGGGCAGGATTACCTACCATAAGCGCATGTGGCGGGACATCTTTTGTGACAACAGCACCGGCACCAATAAAACAGTATTCGCCCAATTTTGAGCCACATACTATAGTAGCATTGGCTCCTATAGTCACACCATCACCAACAGGCGTAGGTAAAAACTCATCTTTACGCTCAACTTCTGCTCTTGGTGTATTAACATTGGTAAAAACACAAGACGGCCCACAAAACACACCTCTTCCTAAAGTAACACCTTTATATAAACTCACGTTATTTTGAATTTTACAATTGTCGCCTACTGTAACTTCAGGACCAATCATCACATTTTGGCCTATGATGCAATTTTTACCTAATTTAGTTCTAGATAAAATATGACTAAAATGCCAAATCTTTGTACCCTCACCAAGCTCAACTTTCTCGTCTACTAGGGCTGTCTCATGAACAAAATAATTTGTTTGAGTATTTATTTTAATCTCAGGTTTATTTTCTTTGCCTGATAAACTTAGTCCCATTTCTATAGAAGCCTGTTGTAATACTTTTAAAACTCTTACAGCTTCATGACCATCAGTTCTCGGTTGTTTATGATTTTGAACACAGTCTATAAAGTGCATTAACTCGTTTTTTAACGGCTCATCTTCTATTAGAGCTAATTTAACACCTTCAGCTTTATCAAACTGCGGTATGCCATCTAGCCATTTTAATTGATGAGAATACAGAGTTAATTTATTTTGCCAGTCTTGTGTATCATCGAATACTGCCATTGATTTATCGCCAATAACTACTATCTTTTGTTCTTTTATAGGATGTAGCCAAGATACAAAAATATGCGCTTGCTCTCCGCTAGCAAAAGTTAAATGCGTAGTCGTTACATCAGCAATATTTTTATTTAAATAATAACCAGCTGTGGCCTTGACTTCTGTAGGCTCTTGGTTAACTAAAGATAAAATCATTGATATATCATGAGGCGCAAAGCTCCATAAGATATCTTCTTCCCGGCGTATTTTACCTAGGCTTAATCTATTAGAATAAATATACTGTAATTTACCCAAACTACCCTGAGATATTAATTCTTTTAATTTTATAAAAGCCGGATGATAATGTAATAAATGCCCAACCATTAAAATACGATCATATTTACTAGCTAGATCACACAACTCTTCTGCATCTTTTACATCTAAAGCTATAGGTTTTTCTACGAAGACGTGTTTATTAGCCAAAATAGCTTGCTTAGCAAACTTTGCATGCTGACTCGCAGGCACAGCTAGAGCTACAGAAGTTATTTCAGGATTGTTTAATACTTCTTCCCAAGCATGTACATTAACGCAATATCTTTCAGCAAATTGCTGCGCTAAATCAACATTAGAATCACAGATTGAGTGTAGCACTCCCAGCTCTGCAAAAACTCTAATTAAATTTTTTCCCCAATACCCTGAGCCAATAACAGCAATATTTTTAATAATTTTATTAGTCATATTATAATTTATATAAAATAATCCCCTGATCTTTACAATCCTGAGAATTTAACACAGATTTTACATCCATGATTAATGCTTTATCTTTGAATCTAGAAAGCAAATCTTTAGGTTGCAACTCTTTATAGAAATTATGGGCAACACTAATAACCATTGCATCAATGTTATTAACATTTTCCCATTTTGTTAACTCTAAATTACACATATTATTCACTTCTTCTTCCAAAGCTTCTGGATCATGAATGATAGTTTTATAACCTTGTGCTTGTAAAAAGCCTACTAGCTCCACTGATCTACTATTCCTGAGATCAGAACAATTTTCTTTAAAAGTTAACCCTAGAATAGCTATAGTAGTTTGCTCAGGCGTTTTCTTTAAACTTTTCAATTTTTCTATTACTAAATTAGCAACATAAACTCCCATACTATCGTTTATTGCACGAGCAGATTTAATAATATTAGGGATAATGCCATGTTTTTCTGCTTTATCTATCAAATAATAAGGATCAACGCCGATACAGTGGCCACCTACCAAGCCTGGGCGTACTGGCATAAAATTCCATTTGGTACTTGCCGCGTCTATAACTTTGTTAGTATCTATATTTAATTTATTAAAAATAATTGCTAGCTCATTCATTAAAGCAATATTTAAGTCACGTTGGGTGTTTTCTATTATTTTCGCCGCTTCTGCTATTTTGATAGACTCTGCTTTGTACAAACCTGCTGTAATTATAGCCCCATAAGTTTCAGTAATTACTTGTAAAGCTTCTCGATCTTGTCCAGAGACTATTTTAACCACTTTATCTAACGTATGTATTTTATCACCTGGGTTAATTCTCTCTGGAGAATAGCCTAGCTTAAAATCTATGCCACTTTTTAAACCAGAGAATTTTTCTAACACAGGCGCGCAATCTTCTTCGGTAGCCCCTGGGTAAACTGTAGATTCGTATACTACTAGATCACCTTTTTTCAGAACCAGACCAACAGTTTCCGAAGCTGATAATAAAGCCGTAAGATCAGGATTTTTGTTATTATCTATAGGTGTGGGAACAGTAACAATGTAAAAATTTGCTTGACTTAATAATTTTGGGTCGTCAGTTAATTCTATAGTACTAGAAGCAAGATCTTCAGGAAAAACCTCAAGAGTTCTATCGTGTTTGTTTTTTAATTCTTTAATTCTAATAGAGTTATTATCGTAGCCAATAGTTTTGAATTTTTTTGCAAAAATTAACGCTAAGGGTAAGCCAACATAACCTAAACCAACAACTGCAATAGTTCTCATTAAATTAATTACCTAAAAAGACAATCAGCTTGAATTATATCGCTCATTATGTTTATATTGCAAGAATTGTTTTGGACAATATAATTCAAAATACATTACAAAAATTATTACTTAGAATATACTGAATTCTAAATTACCGCTTAGGGGCTATGTATGAAGAGTATGAAAAAAATAGTTTTTGTCTCATCAGGATGGTTATTCAACGACCCACGCTATTTTTACTTTATTAAATCTTATTTAAAACGAGGATATAGAGTAACTGCAGTAAATTTAATTTTTAATACTAAAAGATTTAATGCTACAAAATTGCCCCAACGCTGGCAGGATCTACAAAATCAAAGTCTAGAAAAAAGCTTTCAGTATAAAGTTATTAACATAAATTTTTTAAAAAATACTTATTTTTGGACAATATTTCAACGTTTTTTCTCTCTTCACTTAGTATTATATTATTATCGAGCATCTTATTTATTTAAAGAATTAGCTGAACTTATTAAATCAGCAGATCTAATTCATGGCGCTGAATTTTGTTATGGTTCAGTTTTATCATGTCACATAGCACAAAAATACCAAAAGCCTTTTGTTTTTGACGTAAAAGAGTACAACTTTGATTTATCTCACCGCAAGTCTTATACCAGATTTGCTCGTTTTATAGAAAAAAGATTAATCAATAATGCTTCTGTCATGCCTTGTGTATCTCCAGGGATTATGTCTCAGTATCAAAAAGAGTACCCTGAAGACAAAAATAAATTTACTTTTTTACCTAATGCTGTCTCATTACATGAAACACTAAATACTATTCAGCCCAAATCTGGAAAAATAAAATGTATCTTAAGTTGTTCTTTTTTACCTGAACTTAAAGGCATAGAAAGATTTATTGAACTTTGGGAGCGTATAACCCCAGCAGAAGCCTGTCTTGATCTAAGGCTTTTCGGGTTGAACTCTAAACAAAAAAACAAACTAATAAAATTAGCTGAAAAAACTTACAATATTAGCCTTTTTATTATTCCACCTGTGACTGAAGAAGAACTAGTTATAAGTCTCTATGATTATGATATAGGAATCATACCATACTTGCCTGATTCAGGATTTAATTACCAAGAATCTTGTCCAAATAAATTTGGACAATATGTGAGCGCAGGCCTGGGAATAATTTCAACTAATTTGAACTATGTTTCTGCTGAAGTAACTAAAAATAACTTAGGAGCAATCTATAATCCTAATGATTTAGAAACGGCAAGACAAAACATTGCTCAATATTTTAGTAATAAGCTCTACGTGTATCAAACTGGAAAGAACTCGTTAGATTATTTTCAACATATATTTAATTTTGAGTATTATTCTAAAGATTATTTCGAAAAGTTGACTAAATTATAATTGTAATTATAGACAATCCCAAAAACTCAAAAAAGATACTTGCATATAAATCTACCCATGTGATAATTCTGGAGATATACCCAATTGGCTATTAATAGTTCTAAACAGACTCCCCATTGCTTCAAGAGAATGGTGTTTTATAACAAATTCTCTGCCTTTTTTACCAATTGAGAGTCTTTCTTCAGGATTTTCAATTAAAAATTTTATTTTTTCTTTGATATTTTTATAATCACATTGTACTAATGGTAATTCTCCAGGCGAAAGAATTTGACTTGATTCATACAACTCAAGTAATTTTGGACAGATAAAACACAAAACGGGTTTTTCTATACACATTGCTTCAATTGCCGTCATAGCATACCAACCGATAATAAGCTGATCAGCTACTATATCTGCAGTTTGCATTAATTTTAAAATTTCAGAGTTAGGCAATTTTTGTACTAGAGCCAACTCAACATTATAACCTTCTGATTGAAGCTCTTGAACTGCATGTTCAAAATGGGTTGAACCTTTGATATTAGCATGATTAGGACAGTGTAATATTTTTACTGTATTATTATTATTTTTTTTTGTTGCATCTGGAATCACTTTATCAGTATCGATTGAAAAATATGATGAAGTTAAAGTATCCCAATAATACATGTATTCAACCCAATCACAGCCACTTATTACATGGTCAGCGTGCTTCGTCCATTTTTCAATATTATTTTTAATAAGACCAATTCTCGTTTTTTGAAATAATGGATAATCTCTAGATAATGCGTTCTTATATTGTAAATTTGTCGCTTGCCTTAAATCATGCACATCCCCACCATAAGGCATAACTACAATTTTTGTATTAGATATCTTGAACAATAATGGTTCTACTTTTTTTAACAATCTTGTCCCCATCCCTAAAGGACCGCCATTAAAATAAATATAAATGATTTTATATCGACATACTGCAATTAAATGTAAGTAAATAATTCGTAAAATATGAAGTCTTATCCTAAAGTTTGACGCATCAATATCAAAGTCTGAAGTAATAAAATAAGATAGAAAAACAAAAGTTTCAGCAGAATATCCAACTTTTGCTAAAGCCTTTTTAGTATATATATTGTTTATCAGCGGCTCTGGACCAAGGCCAATATCAATGTTTTTTTTTCTGAATCTACAAACCACAGAAAAAATGAATAAAAAAGGTACAGCTAGAACCTCAATTATGAGGTAACAGGTTGTTT
>JAGOUU010000086.1 GCA_018061105.1 Gammaproteobacteria bacterium | reverse complement strand
TTGGTAAATCCCATTGCTCTTCTAAAGCATCTGGTGGCATATGTTTATATATTAAGTTTTTTAAAATACTCTCTATTATGGCTATTACAGTATAATGAACATTCTCAGAAGCCGTGAGGTAATCGCGTTGATCATAAATAATTTTTCTTTGTTCATTAGCTATGTCATCATATTCTAATAATTGCTTTCTGATCTCAAAATGCAGCCCCTCGACTCTGTGCTGAGCGCCTTTTATAGATCGAGTTATCATCTTGCTTTCTATGGCGTTGCCAGCCATGCCCAAACTTGCCATCATATTTTTCATACGATCAGAAGCAAAAATACGCATGAGATTATCATCCATGGACAAATAAAACCTAGTTTCACCAGCATCACCTTGACGACCTGATCGTCCACGTAATTGATTATCTATTCGACGAGATTCATGACGCTCTGATCCAAGGACATATAATCCACCTGATTTGAGAACCAAATCATGACGAGCCTGCCAATCAGCACGTAATTTATTTACTAATTCCGGACTAGGAGCTTCTAGTTTTGCCAATTCTGCATCAAAATTACCACCTAATACTATATCAGTACCTCTACCTGCCATGTTTGTAGCAATAGTTACCACTCCTGGCCGACCAGCATCTACAATGATCTCAGCTTCTTTTTTATGAAATTTGGCATTTAATACTTGATGCGGAATATTATGTTTTTTTAATAATTTTGATAAATATTCAGAAGTCTCTATAGAGGCTGTACCAAGTAAAACTGGCTGTTGTTTTTCACGGCGTTGTTTTATATCTGCTACTATCGCATTGAACTTCTCTTCAGCTGTTAAATAAATTTGATCCGGGCGATCTAGGCGTACAACAGCCCGATTAGTTGGAATAACAACAACTTCTAAGTCATAAATTTGCTGAAACTCAAAGGCCTCTGTGTCAGCTGTGCCCGTCATGCCAGCTAATTTATTATATAATCTAAAATAGTTCTGAAAAGTTATAGAAGCTAAAGTTTGATTTTCTTGTTTAATCGGTACGCCTTCCTTGGCCTCCACTGCTTGGTGTAAACCATCTGACCATCGACGCCCTGGCATGGTACGGCCCGTGTGTTCGTCTACTATCACTATTTCATTTTGACTGATAATATAATCTACGTCTTTGTGAAATAAATAATGCGCACGTAATGCTGAATTCAAATGATGCATCACAGATATATTTTGGGGACTATATAAGCTGTCTTTTGAATCAATAATTCTGTATTGAACTAGGAGCTCTTCAACAGCCTCGTGGCCTTCTTCTGTTAGTTGTACTTGTTTATGTTTTTCATCGACAGAAAAATGACCAGGGCCTTCGGGGTTTACTTGTTTTTTTAGACTAGGTACTAAAATATTAAGCTTCTTATAAAGATCAGAGCTGTTCTCAGCAGGACCAGAAATAATGAGCGGAGTCCTTGCTTCATCAATCAAAATAGAGTCAACTTCATCAATAATTGCATAACTGCGGTCTTTTTGTACCCTGTCTTCTAATGAATAAGCCATGTTATCTCGCAGATAATCAAAGCCTAATTCGTTATTAGTAGCATAAACTATATCAGCTTGGTAATTTTGCTTTTTATCCTCACTAGACATATTAGGGATAATAATACCTACAGTCATGCCGAGAGTTTCATACACCGGCCGCATCCAATTTGCATCACGTTGGACCAAATAATCGTTCACAGTTACTATATGTACAGATTTATCTGTTAATGCATTTAAATAAGCTGGTAGAGTTGCTACAAGAGTTTTACCCTCTCCAGTATGCATTTCTGCAATTTTCCCAGAATGCATAACAATTCCGCCAATTAACTGGACATCAAAATGCCGCATATTTAAACAGCGGCGAGCAGATTCTCGCACCGCTGCGAATGCCTCTGGCAAGATATTATCTAATGATTCGCCTTTTTTAATACGTGATTTAAATTCATTTGTTTTACATAACAAAGCTGAATCACTTAACTGAGTAAAATCCTGCTCTAATAAATTGATTTTATTAACAGTTTTTAAGATTTTTTTAATTAACCTTTGATTTCTGCTACCAAATATTTTATTTAAAATAGATGCACCGAACATATTTAACCAATTCCCAGATTAAAAATTATTTTACCAATTATATCATAATATTTTTATTTTTTAGTGAGATATGTAATAGGATTCTCAGGATGGCCATTACGCCAAACTTCAAAGTGAACGTGAGTGCCTGTAGATAAACCTGTACTGCCCATTTCTGCAATGACATCACCTTTATTAACCAAATCACCTACTCGAACTAAAAGCTTACTGTTATGAGCATAGCGAGTAAAATAACCATCGCCATGATTAATTTCAATCAGTTGTCCATACCCACCCCTGCCAGTAGCATAAGAGACAACACCGCTAGCCACAGCTAATATAGGCGTTCCTGGCCTACCAACGAAATCAATGCCTTTGTGTAAAATTCTATGTTTTTTTATTGGATGATTACGATAACCAAAATAAGATGAGATATAGCCTCTTGCAATTGGTTTGCCTTTTACCAAGGTCTCATTATCAAGTTTTTGATGCTTTAAAACTGTTTGTAGTAAATTTAATTGATTATCCAGAGTATAGATGCTACTACTTAACTCTTCAAAAGATTTAAAGAAGTCTATAGAATCTTTGCTCGGTTCGCCCGCATCCTGCTCTGAACCAGATTCTGGATTCGTCTCTGAATCTGTTGCATGCAGATCTTGTTCAGATAATTTATTCGAGAAATTAAAGAGTTCTTCATCAATTTTCGCTAATTTGCTTAAATGAATGCCTAAAGCATCTAGTCTTGCTACATGAGCTTGCAACTTAGCTACTTGTTCTGTAAAAGCATCTAAATGAATTTGGGTTTCATTTCTAGTAATATCTATTAACTTTTTTTGATTTTCTAACTCTGAATGCCAACTTTTTACCCATTGTTTTTGTGATCCCTGATCTAAGTTTTTGTGCTTACCTAGCATATAGCCAGAAAAAAAAGCTAAAATCAAAATAGTTGTTAAGATAAAAATTAATAAGTATCGCAATACTTTGGAAACTTTAAGTGTATAACGTCGATCATATCGATCAAAATAAATAACATGCATACAATCTTATCATCTTATAATCTAAAGATATTTAGGATATATAATATATTACTTATACAATACAATAAAAATTTATACAATAAAACTTCCAAGTTTAATTATTTATGAATCTTACTGATGATTTAGCTCTTAGTAAAATTTTATTTAACCAATATAATACTCTTGGTAAACTTTGTTCGCATTCAAAAAAACTGCTTCAATTAGATAAAATTATAAAATCAGTTATTAATAATCCAGAGTTAATTAACAATTGCCGAATTGGGGCCCTGATTAATAATTGCCTAACAATAGAAGTAAGCCGTAGTGAATATTTAGCACAATTAAAATTTACAACTATAGATCTGCTATCTGAGTTACGAAAATTACCAGAGTTCTCTCAACTTATTACTATTAAGTATAAAGTCTATCCTGACTTTACCTTGCCTAACTGCTCTAAAGCAGCTGTGACAGTATCACAACAACCTGAAAATTCTGTAAATAATTTAAAAAAATTAACTTTAGATCAAAAAGAATACTTAGTAAAATCTATCGCAAATATTTCTCATCCAGATCTAAAACAGGCACTTAAGAAATTATTTAATCTATAAAATCAAGAAGGACTGATCCTACACTATAAGATATAAGCTTAGAGGAATCGAGAATAACCTGATTTTGATAGAAAAGCTTACCAAACTGAGATGAAACTTGTGATACGCCAATATAATCCACTGATTAAATTGGCGTCCCCAAGGGGATTCGAACCCCTGTTGCCGCCGTGAAAGGGCAGTGTCCTAGGCCTCTAGACGATGGGGACATAGTGATATGCCATTTGTGGAGCTAAGCGGGATCGAACCGCTGACCTCTTGCATGCCATGCAAGCGCTCTCCCAGCTGAGCTATAGCCCCTCAGCTTTGGATTTGTATTCTACCAGCCCCTGCAGTTATGTCAATGCTTTTGAAAGCTTTTTTTAAAATATTATTATCATGCTACAAATATCTTTAAATCGACTACAGATTAACCTGTAATCTACCAGCAAAAAGCAAGTAGCCCAAGAATCTACAGGGGATCTACAGGGGATCTTCTACCCTGTTTTAAGATCATATAGCGTTAGTTAAAATAATTTAATGGATAATTAGTTAATAAATTTACTATAACTTTATAAAAAAAGGTTGACCTACCGACTAAAATCAGTATAATTGCTTTTGTTAGAACATAAACTTGATGTTGTTCAGTTTGTGTTAAGTAAACAAAACAAGTTTATAAAAGTAAGAGGTATATTTACAATGGCAAAAAGATCTGACAAGCGTGAGCGATTAATCAATGCAGCAAAAGAATTGTTTTATAAACAAGGATTTAGTAGTACTACTATCGCTGATATTGCTAAATTAGCTGACGTTCCCCTAGGAAATGTTTATTATTATTTCAAAACTAAAGATGAAATTTGTGCAGCTGTTATTAACGAACGCAATATTGAAGTAAACAGCATTTTAACAGAATTTAATTTATTGAATACTGTAACTGAAAGATTAATAGCAATTATTGACTATTATTCAGTTCGTGCAGAGCAAGTATCACAATACGGCAATATCTTCAGTGGGTTGGCACAAGAATTAAGCAGACAGCAAAATCCTTTAGCAATCAAGGCAAGGGAAATCTTAACTACATTGTCTAATTGGTTAACCACTCAGTTTAAATCTGTTTATGCTAATGATGCAGAAAAGCAAGCTACAAAGTTTTTATCTACTTTACAGGGCATGCAAGTTCTAACATTAGCATTCCAAGATCCTAGCATAACTGCTACACAAGCAGATTTGCTTAAAGCTGAAGTTGCTGCACTTACTATTCGTGAAGTAGCTTAAGTTTAAAATTAATTAGGGGCTTAGACTAGAGCCCCTAATTAATTATTGTAATTTTAATTAGATTTTTTTGTTTCTAAGACTTTAGATAACTCTCCTGACTGATATAATTCAGTAACTATATCACATCCACCTATTAGTTCACCATTTACATACAATTGTGGGAATGTAGGCCAATCAGCATACTTTGGTAATTCTGCTCTAATGTCTGGATTTTCTAAAATATTTACATGTGCGTAGTTTTCTACTCCTGATAATTTTAATATCTGTACCACTTGTCCAGAAAAACCGCACTGTGGAAACTGTGGAGTACCTTTCATATATAAAATTATCGGGTTAGAAGAAATTTGTTCTTTAATCATATTTAAAGTATTAGTGTTAGTGTTAGTGTTAGTCATGCTGCACCTGTTATATTTATAGGGTTATATTTATATTATTTATTATAATTACAAAATTAATTAAGCTTGAATTATATACACAACAGTTTAACTTGTAAATTAATAAAACAGCCGTTAGACTGAACGTCGTAAATGTTAGACAACAGGAGAACGACATGGCTTTTGAATTGCCAAAACTACCATATGAAAAAAATGCTCTCGAACCACATATTTCATTAGAAACTTTAGAGTATCACCATGGTAAACACCATCAAACGTATGTGAATAATTTAAATAATCTACTAGCCGAGCAAAACGGCCCTGATAGAACATTAGAAGAAATTATATTAAATTCAGAAGGTGCCGTATTTAATAATGCTGCTCAAGTCTGGAATCATACTTTTTATTGGCATTGTTTATCACCTAATGGAGGTGGCCTACCTCAAGGTGAACTACTCGCAGCTATAAATACAAAATTTGGAGACTTCAATGAGTTCCATGCTCAATTCACCAAAACTGCTGTCAGTACTTTTGGGTCGGGCTGGGCTTGGTTGGTAAAAAACCAAAATGGTGCGTTAGAAATTATTAGCACTTCTAATGCAGATACGCCGATGCGTCACAAAAGCAAAGCTTTATTAACATGTGATGTTTGGGAGCATGCTTATTATAT
>JAGOUU010000018.1 GCA_018061105.1 Gammaproteobacteria bacterium | reverse complement strand
TCCAACGGTTATCCGGTAAAGTTATAACTTTAATAGGAGAGCAGGTTAAAGAGCTACCAAGAGTAATCGGAGGTAAAGAATAAGCAACTACAGTAGGTTTAATATTATGGGAGAAGTCATGATTACGAGTATCTTCACAGCCGCGAGTGATTTGTATATATAAAGGACTGGACTGATTATTGGTTTTGATTAAATTATCACAAATTTTAGCCCATTTTGACTGATCAATTTTATAATTTATTTTGAGCTTATCTATATTATTTTGTAATCTATTAAGATGTTCAGCTAAAAATAGCGGTTGACCATTGTAAACAGGTATGACTTCATATACTCCATCAGCAAACAAAAACCCCCGGTCAAACACAGAGATTTTTGCTTCACATTGAGGCATATAAGTATTATTGAGAAATACTGTTTTATTAGTAAGTTGGGTACTGCTCATTATTGAATAATTAACCCATTTTTGTAAGCTCTAGTTCTTGTTCCTGGCCTAAGAACTTGTCTACAGATAATTGTACTCGATCTTTAATTCTTTGCCATAGACGACCTTTTGGTAATTCATTGAGTACTACAAGGGGTTTTTGTGCTAAGACTTCTTTATCTAGTTCGATAGTAATTTTACCAATTTCAGTATATCTATTTTGTGGTGCAATTAAATATTTCTGTGTTTCAACTTTGGCTGAAAGAGATTTATATTTACCTTTGGGAATAGTAATATATAAATCTTTTGCTAAACCAACGTTAACTTTTTGTTTGTCTCCCAGCCATGCTCTTTTTTGCCCAATGGCGGAGTTACTAGCGTAAAGTTTGATTGTATCATAGAATCTGAAACCGTATTGAAGCAAAGAAGCTGTTTCTTTAGCGCGTTGTTTTGTGCTATCTGCCCCTAGAACAACTGAAATTAAACGCATGCCATCTTTGATAGCTGAAGCTGCTAAACAATAACCAGCATTTTCTGTATAGCCAGTTTTAATACCATCGGCACTGATATGCGGTAGGCTTAATAAACTATTACGGTTAGATTGTTTAATATTATTGTATGTAAATTCTTGTTGAGAATATAAAGCGTAACTTTCTGGGAAATCTCGAATAATTGCACGTGATAATAAAGCTAAATCAAAAGCTGTCGTATAATGATCTTTATTAGGCATTCCTGTTGCGTTCATAAAATGCGTATTAGTCATTTTAAGATCTTGTGCTGCTTTGTTCATCAGATCAACAAAAGCCTCTTCACTGCCTGCGACATGTTCAGCCATAGCAACGCTTGCGTCATTGCCTGATTGAATGATAATGCCATGAATAAGATCAGAGACTGTAACTTCACGGTTGACTTCAATAAACATTCTAGAACCATCCATTTGCCATGCTTTTTTACTGACTTTGACGCTATCAGTAAGTTTAATGCGGCTACTGGCTAATTCTTTGTCAATGATATACATAGTCATGATTTTAGTTAAGCTCGCTGGTTCGACTATTTTATGAGCATCGAAATCAGCTAAAATTGCGCCAGAGTTAAAGTCCATAAGAATGTAAGATTTTGCTTCAGTGCTAGGAGCTTTGGGTAAATTACTAAATGCTACAGAATAGGGTTCGTTGACATCATTAATATTAGCCATATTAGATTCTGAGTAAAGATAGCAGCTAGCATTAAGTAAACTAAATAGTAGGCAGGTACTGGCTAGTGTTTTTGAAATCTGCATGGATTTAATCCTTTATGAATTTATTAAATTATTATTTATAACTTGTTTTTGAACTATAAATTTATATTAATTTTATATATAACTTGCCATCTTTTCTAGGGTAAAAAAATATATATTTAGTTTTTAGTATTGACAATAAGGTCGTGATTTTGCACAATACAACACTAATGTATTTGAGGAGTGCCCGAGCGGCCAATGGGAGCAGACTGTAAATCTGCCGGCTTATGCCTTCGTAGGTTCGAATCCTACCTCCTCCACCATACTCGAGCTCTTCACTCTCGCGGGTGTAGTTCAATGGTAGAACTTCAGCCTTCCAAGCTGATAGCGTGGGTTCGATTCCCATCACCCGCTCCAATCTCAAAAAGTTTAAATAAAATTATTACTAATATAATTAGTAATATAAACAGTAACTGCAGTAACTTAGCCAAAAAGAGTCTAATACTAAAAGTATAATAATTGCAATTACAACTGATTTTATTTGTAGCATATCTTACCTAAATAATGATATAATTTGTCAGTTGATTGCATGTTTTAATTACTTGCATAATGTCCTAATTATAGTAAGAAAAATTACAGTAACCAATTTTTATAAATTAATAATCAAGATGGTATGTTGGTAGTATGAATAAATTAAAATCAGGATTAGTTACTTCAGTTATTGTATCAGCAATATTTTCATTAATAAGTTGTGCTCAATATGAAAGTAACTATACACCACCTAAAAGTGAAGCTGGCATGAGATGTGTGTATGCGTGTTTAAACAATTTAGAGCGTTGCAATACCAATTGTAGTAATGGCAAATTAGCTTCTGGTGTTGCTGATGCTGTTAGCTCTGCTTTATTAAAAACTGGTAGACCAGCCTCTAATGCTGATAGCAATGACTGTGGTTGCCAAAGATCATATGAAGCTTGCTATAAAAGCTGCGGTGGTAAGATTGAAAAAGTGTGTATTTCGGGTTGTAAATAATGGGCCTCAAAATAAACAGTGCCTGGCACTGTTTATTTTGATTATTCCAGTGGAACTGATCACTGATCTTAACGTTTCGAGAACTGAACCGCTTTACGAGCTTTTCTTAGTCCAACCTTCTTACGCTCAACTTTACGAGCGTCTCTAGTAACAAAACCAGCAGCGCGTAATTTCTTCCGATAAGAAAGATTCTCAACTGCGACTTCAGCTTCGTCTTCTGCTGATAATTGTGTAGCTTTAGTTGGAACAGCAGTTTTTTCATCATACTGCATTAAAGCTCTAGTGATCCCATGGCGAATAGCACCCGCTTGGCCGGATGAACCACCTCCGGTTACAGTGATATATAAATCAAAATTTGCTGTTAGATCTAATAGTTCTAACGGTTGTCTGACTAGCATTTGTAATGTACTGCGGCCAAAATAGTCTTCAAGAGTGCGGCTATTAATTTTTATATCGCCTTTACCTGCTTTTAAAAAGACTCGTGCTACTGAGCTTTTGCGACGGCCAGTGCCATAATATTGTTGTTGCGCTTTTGCCATTTTATATTACCTAATTTGATTAATTTATTTATTTGCTTTCAAGTTCTAATTGAATTGGCTGTTGTGCTGTATGAGGATGCTCAGTGCCAGCGTAGACTTTTAATTTTCTAAACATCGCACGACCAAGAGGATTCTTTGGTAACATGCCTTTGACGGCTATTTCAATTACTGACTCTGGTTTCTTTTGAAGTAATTTTTCAAAAGTTGTTTCTTTTAGTCCACCTGGGTAGCCAGAATGGCGGTAATATGTTTTTTGAGTAGCTTTGCGACCGGTTACTGTGATTTTATCAGCATTAATAACTATAATAAAATCTCCAGTATCAACATGGGGTGTGTATTCAGCCTTGTGTTTGCCTCTTAATCTTCTGGCAACCTCAGTGGCTAATCGGCCTAAAGTTTTATTTTCGGCGTCTATTAAGTACCAGCCTCTTTCTACTTCATGGGCCTTTGCGCTAAAAGTTTTCATTATGAACTCCAAATAAAAATAAAATTACATGATTGCTCATGCCAGCTACCCGCGCTTAATACGAAAATTAAGCTAAATAGTTATTACTCATTATATCTATAATATATTTGTAATCTAATAAACTAATATAAGTTAGATATAATGGCTGTTTTAACGAGCCTGCTTATATAACATACATACAAGAACACCCAAATTAGAGTATTCAGTCAGGAATTTTACCATGCTTTCTGCAGATATAAAACTATAGATTTCAAGATTTCAAGAATACGCAAAATATGGGCAAAAAATTAAGATATCATAATTATTTGTTGAGTAACAAACTTATTTAAGATAGCTAATCTCTTACGTATTTTTAATCTTTTTGTTTATTAAGTTTTTAGTTTTTAGCATGACTTTTATTTTCTTTTTATTTCCTATGAACTATAGTATGTCTGTATACATAATTAGTCCGATTAACGTTAATTTAATTGAAAAAAGGATATATTTAATGAACACACGGAAAATTGCTAGAAAATCACCTCGCAGTAAAACTAAAATTCGTAAAGCTCCTGCTCGGAAAACAGCGTCTAAAAAAACAACTGTTAGCCGTAGCGCTATTCGCACTGCTTGGACGAAAAGCCAAATGTTAACTAACATTGCAGAAAGTGCGGAGTTATCAAGAAAAGCTGTCGGTCAAGTATTTTCTGAATTAGAATGCATTATCGCTCAGCATTTAAAGCAAGGCGGAGCTGGAGTATTCACTTTACCTGGTATCATCAAAATGGTGACAAAGCGTAAACCAGCTACCAAAGCTCGTAAAGGTATTAATCCATTTACTGGCGAAACAACTACTTTCAAAGCTAAACCAGCAAGAAATATAGTTAAAGTACGTCCATTGAAAAAATTAAAAGAAATGGTGTTATAAATTTTAATTTTTGTGCCCCTGTTAAATAGCTAGCAGGGGTTATAATTTAAACCACAAAACCCAATTTTTCTGCAGCTGCTGTATAGCCCGCTACTAGATCGCCCAAATCTTTTCGAAATAAATCTTTATCGTAGACTTGTTTAGTTTGTTTATCCCAAATTCTGCAACCATCTGGCGTGAATTCATCACCAAGATATAATTTATTCTTGAATTTACCAAACTCAAGTTTAAAATCTACTAGGATTAAATCTCGATTGTTAAAAAACTTATTTAATACAGAATTAACTTTTAAGCTTAACTCTCGCATCTCAGTAATTTCAGCACTATTTGCCCAGCCAAAGGCTAAGATGTGATCTTCGTTGATTAAGGGATCATGCAGTTCATCGTTTTTGAAAAAAAACTCAAACATTGCTGGGTTCAATGCAATACTAGGTACTATGTTATAACGACGACAAATGCTACCAGCAGTATAGTTACGTACTACGCACTCCACAGGAAGCATAGATAAATTTTTTACTAGAGACTCTTCGTTGTTTAAAACTTTTTCAAAAGCTATGGGAATACCAGCTTCAGCTAGTAAATTCATAACATGGGCATTGAATAAATTATTTATACGTCCTTTGCCCGAGATAGCTGCTTTTTTTACACCATCGAATGCTGAAGTGTCATCACGAAAGTGCATAATTAAATAATCTGGGTTTTCAGATTGATAAACAGTCTTGGCTTTACCTGAGTATAATTTTCTTAGTTTATTATAGTTCATATATTTAGAATTTTAATTATATTCTGCAATTTTACCTGCTAAAGTCGGAGGGACTGGCGTAATATTGCTGTTTTTATTATATGTAGAATTGTTGTTAATATTATCTACAGGATATAGATCTCTAGTTTCTATATTGGCAGCAATATATTTAGGAATATCTACATTTTTAGTTAATTGTGCAGTTTTGTAATGATTGGGGTTAGTATCAAATTCTGCATAATTATTACCAGTACTGCAGGCAGTGTTCAAAGCAGCAGTGATTAAGACAATAGTTAAGAATGAGATTATTTTTTGCATAAATTTATATTAAATTTAGATTAAATAGCTTTTTGTGTTGTTAATATACCAGATTCTTGCAGTGCTGTAATCAGTCTGGTTTGGAATTTGCTTTCTAGACTTAACAAGGGTAACCGGCAGTCTGGTGATGTAATTAAGTTTAAATAATACAAAGCCCATTTCACTGGCACGGGATTAGCACTTAAAAATAATGATTGATGGAGATTAGCCAGTTTTTTATTGAGTTCTTGACATTGTGCCCAGTTTCTTAATTTAGCTTGACGGCATATTTCTGATATTTCTTTTGGGGCTATATTGGCTGTCACAGAAATGACTCCATGGCCACCAGCTTCTAAAAAGTCAACAAAAGTTTCGTCATCACCGCTTAGTAAAGCAAAGTCTTTAGGATCTTTCGGACAAACGTAGACTAATTGCTCTATTCTTTCAGGACTGCTTACCGCTTCTTTAAGTCCAATAATTTTTGGGTTACTAGCTAATTCTGCTACTGTTTCTGGTTGCAGATCACAAGCTGTACGGCCAGGAACATTATACAATATAATAGGTAAAGATGTGTTACTTACCACAGTTTTATAATGGGCTATAAGGCCTTTTTGGCTAGGTTTGTTGTAATAAGGGGTAACTACTAGAGCTCCATCTGCGCCTAACTCTTCAGCTTGTTGAGTAAGAGTTATTGTTTCTCTAGTACAGTTATGGCCTGTGCCAATAATAACTGGGATTCTATGGTTAACCTGTTTTAATACTCTGGATATGATAGCCTTGCGTTCTTGAATATTAACAGTAGGGTTTTCCCCTGTTGTGCCTAAAACGACAAGCCCGTTGGTTTGGTTATTTATATGGTAGTTGACTAGTTTATCAAGATCCTCGAAATTAATATCTCCATTAGGGTTCATAGGGGTGATCAAAGCGACCAAGCTGCCTGACAGACCTGCTTTACTTAACTGATTCATTTAAAAACTCTCTTTAATAACTTTCTATAACTTTTTGTAATTTTATTATTATTTAACTTATTGAAAATATTTCTATGTATATCAATAACTTTAAAATTTATTTTAATCAAAACTCTGTACAATAGAAAAAAATAGTGTAAAATTTGTCTATCCTAATCGGTTGTAATCAAGGTTGTAAGACGGTTGTATCTATGTCTAATATAACAAATACTCCTAAAATACAAAATCTAATTATTTGCATAATTGGAAGTGATCAATTTATCAGCCTACCTCCTATATTTAAGCTTATAAATGAAGCGGGTGGTAATGTTACTAATAGCAAAATTAGTCAGTTTAACAACCATTTTGTGGGGGCTATGATAGTAGATGGGCGTTGGGATGCTATAACCAAAATAGAGCAAGCTTTTAATAATAATCTAGAAAGTAAGCTTAATATTAAGATTCAATGCCAAAGAAGTGATATGCCATCTCAAGACAATGGTTCTTACTCAGATTCTGAGCATGATATAAATTCAGAATCAGATAATTCAGAAGAGATAATGTGCTTACCTTACAAGATTTCAATTAATAACTTAGATGAGCCAGGTTTGCTACAAAAAATTATAGAGTTTTTTGTTTTACAAGAAATCACTATTCAAGATTTAAATGCAACTACTTACATAGCTGAATTTGGCGCAGAATTAGCTCAGATTGATATCAAAATTAAAGTCCCAAGTGATATTCATATTCCAAGCCTAAGAGAACAGTTTGACGTCTTGTGTTATAACGAAAACTTAGATGCATCTTTAACGCCTCATAAGGCTATTTAAATCTTATACAAGATGTAGTTAGTGTCATACAAATTTATTTTTATATTTTTTGACCAAGCTCTAACTAAGCAGAATTTATATCCTATACTTAAATTGTAGAACAATTGTGAGGGTATAAAATTAATGAAAAAAACACAATCAAGTTTTTCTTCTAACCGCCCAGTTTCATCAGCATTCCAGAGTTCAAAAAAAAAATTATTTGTCCTTGATACGAATGTATTAATGCACGACCCTTCCGCTTTATTTAAATTTCAAGAGCATGACATTTATTTACCGATGTCTGTAATCGAAGAATTAGATAATGGTAAAAGTGGTTTGACTGAAACGGCAAGAAATACACGTCAAATAACAAGATATCTTGATGAGTTGATCAATACCGCAACTCAAGAAGATATCAACAATGGTTTGCCGATCTTACCATTTAATCATTTTACTAATTCTCAAGCTAACTCTAGTTTAAATTCTAGTTTAAATTCTAGTTCTAGAAGTTCAGGAAGATTATTTTTACAGACAAAAGATTTAGTAACAACTTTGCCAATACATCTACCTGGAAAAAAAGTTGATAATTCTATTCTTATGGCTGCACATGCTTTAAAAATTGCACAACAAGATCGACCAGTAGTTTTAGTCTCGAAAGATATCAATTTAAGAATTAAAGCAGCTTTATTAGGAATTACAGCCGAAGATTATTACAACGATCGAGTTTTAGATGATTTAGATATGTTATACAACGGTATCTATGAATTCGATAATGAATTTTGGAATACCCACGGCAAAGAGATGACATCCTGGAACGAAAAAGGTCGTACATTTTATCAATTAACTGGCCCGGCAGTAAAATCTTGGTTTCCCAATCAATGTTTAATTAATCGTGATGATCCAAGTTTTCAGGCCATAGTTCGCAAGATCGATAGCGATCAGGCAATTATAGAACATCTAAAAGACTATACTACGCCACATAATACAGTATGGGGAATTAGAGCAAAAAATATGGAGCAAAATTTTGCTTTAAATTTATTATTAAATCCTGACATTGATTTTGTTACTTTACACGGCATAGCGGGCACTGGAAAAACTTTATTAACTTTAGCCGCCGCACTTGCACAAACAATGGAAAACAGAACCTATAGTGAAATCATTATGACTCGTGCTACCGTTCCAGTTGGTGATGATATAGGATTTTTGCCTGGTACAGAAGAAGAAAAAATGACACCTTGGATGGGGGCGCTAATGGACAATCTAGAAGTTTTGCATCAGTCTGAGCATAACTCCGATTGGGATCGTCATGCAACACAGGACTTATTATGTAATAAAATAAAAATTCGCTCTTTGAATTTTATGCGTGGTCGCACGTTTTTGAATAAGTTTTTAATTATTGATGAAGCACAAAACTTATCAGCTAAACAAATGCAAACGTTGATCACGCGTGCTGGCCCCAATACTAAAATAGTCTGTTTAGGAAATCTTGCTCAAATAGACACGCCTTATTTAACAGAAACTTCTTGTGGACTAACTTATGTCGTAGACAATTTTAAAAACTGGGAGCACAGTGGTCATATTACTTTAACCAAAGGCGAACGTTCGCGTCTAGCAGATTTTGCTTCGATAGTTTTTTAAATAAGGTATCAGACCGGGTAAGTAAAATAATAATAGTGGTCGGTCTGATACCCTTGCTTGTCGTTCTACATTACAGACTAGAACTTGCCAATATAGCTACATTATCATCATCAACATTGACAAAATTTCCAGTTAAATACAGCTTGTCATCAAGTACTCTCATATGATCAGCTACACCACTAAAAGTTTTTACTGTGGTAAGTGCTTTTGTTTCAGGATCGATAGAAACTAAATCAGTAGTAGTTGTTGAATCTTCTTCCACTGTTGTATTTTTTACTAATAACAAATCTAATCTGTTTTTACTACGAACTAACAGATCTGTTACTTTTACATTTTTTGGCAAATCAAAAGCTACCCAGTTTTCTAAATCTGGAGTTAACCATAATCTTTGATCGCCTTTGCTATCTATGGCAACAACCGAAAGGGTGTTGAAATCTCCTTTGAAAACTTTTTGGATTTCATGATTAGCAAATGGTAAATTGTTTTTGTAATACCAATTTTGCAAATTTCTTGTGAGATATAAAATGTTGTTTTTTACGTTATCGACAGTAGCAGTTTGTACGACAGTAAAATAATTACCGACGTCGCCAAAATATTTATTATCCATAGCGCAATTTTGAGCATTGCTACATCCATTTGGCATAGTTGTTTGATACCAAGCTCTACCATCATTTGTAACAAAGAATACAAAATGAGATTTACCGTAAGCAATAACTTGGTTAAATCCAAATGCATTTGTAGATGCTAATTTAGTAAAATAATTTGATGGTGCAATCACTTGTGTCGTTCCCCAATTAGTACCATCTGCACTGCTGGATAATAATTGTCCACTACCATCGATATAAGATAAGACAATAGTATGATTATAGGGACCATCTACAGTTGATAATATACCTTTGCTAGGATTTACAACATTCTCTAATGGTTGAAATTTATTATTTGTCCAGCCTAAAAAATGGGCCGATTTATAATAACCAGAGACTGGCTGCCCTTCAGCTTTGCCATTATAAAAAACCATTTTATGTGATTGATTGGATGTAACTTTAAATACTTTTGTGTCAGTGTAATTAGTATTACTAATATTGGTTTTAAAAGTTTCAGCGTAAGTCTGCACATTAAAACCTACAGCACTTGCAACTAATAAAGCTAGCAAAGACCTATAGTTGTTTTCCATAATTATTTCCTTATAATGTAATGAATGACAATCTAGATTATACACTTTTCTAAACTTAATAGAATAGAATAAAATAGAAAAATATATTATTATCTATATTTTACAATTAAGTAAAATTTTTAGAGTCATTTAATATAGCTTCAATCTTTACCGAATCTATTCTGCTTAATAAGGGTTCAAAAGTATTAATTTTATGATTAACTAAGGGATTCGCTAAATCTCGCCAATTATTACTGGTTGTACTATTTAAAAATAAAGCACTTTTTTCTGAGAGTTTTGGCAACACGGGAGACAAGAAACTTATTAAAACTCTATAAAGATTGATCCCCATACTGCAAACAATATGTGTTAATTCTCGACTAGTTGGATCTTCCTGTTTCATTAAAGCCCAGGGTTTATATAAATCAATAAATTGATTGGCTTTATCTGCTAATCCCATAATTTCTTTAATTGCTGCACTAAATTCTATATTGAGATAGTAATTAATAATCATATCTGTTTTATTAACAAACTCTTGATAGAGATCAGTAGTTGCATTGGGAATCTTAAGGTTTGAAGATAAAGTATTACCAAATTGTTTATTAATAAAGCCACTGCATCTACTTGCTATATTAACTAATTTTCCAATTAAATCAGAATTAACTTTTTGAACGAAGTCAGTTAAATTTAAGTCAAGATCTTCTACTTGCTTGCTTAATTTACTAGCGAAATAATAACGCAAATACTCGCTGTTTAAATGATTTAAATAAGTTCTCGCTTGTATAAACGTCCCACGGGATTTAGACATTTTTTTGCCATTGACAGTCAAAAAACCATTGACGTATATTTGATCAGGTTTTTTATAGCCAGCGCCTGTTAGTACAGCTGGCCAAAATAAAGCATGAAAATAGGTAATATCTTTACCTATAAAATGAATGATTTTTGAATATTCTTGTTTATGATTTTGATTTGGTTCTGTCCAATAGCTTACGAAATCTAAATTTTGTTGCTCACAAAACTGTTTAAAACAGGCTATATATCCAATTGGTGCATCTAGCCAAACATAAAAAAATTTATTATCAGTATTTGGGATCTTAAAACCAAAGTATGGCCCATCGCGACTAATATCCCAAGGCTGTAAACCTGCGTTAAACCACTCTTTAAGTTTGCTGCTAATTTCGCTTTGCAAATGACCTTGGGTGATCCATTCTTCAAGCATTTGCGTAAAGTCTGGTAAATTAAAAAAATAATGTTCAGATTGTTTCGTAATTGGTGTTGCACCAGAAAGTACTGATTTAGGATTATTCAAATCAGTAGGATTATAAGTTGCACCGCAATATTCACAGTTGTCACCGTATTGATCAGCAGCAGAGCATTTTGGGCAATCGCCCTTTATAAAACGATCAGGTAGAAACATATTTTCTACAGGATCAAAAGCCTGTGCAATAGTTTTAGTAATGATATGACCATTATTTTTTAAAGTGTTATAAATCTGTTCGGTCAACTCTTGGTTTTCTGAGCTATGTGTAGTTCCATAATAATCAAAGTTTATAGAAAAGTCCGAGAAGTCTTGTAAATGCGAAGTATAAAACTGCTTAATAAATTCTTCTGGTGTTAAATTATTTTTTTTTGCATTGGTCATTATGGGAGTGCCGTGCGCATCGTCTCCACAGATATAATAACAAGTTTTGCCAAGACTTTTTTGCACCCGTACCCATATATCAGCCTGAATATAACCTAGAAGATGACCCAGATGCATGTGGCCGTTTGCATAAAGTAAAGCATTAGTAACTAATAATTTTTCAGACGTTTTTTCAGATAGAGAATTCATGAGCGTATTTATTATGCAGATCAACTAGAATTAATCCTGCAATATAGCATACTTGTAGTCTATAGTAATCTATAGTTTAGTATTTTTAGCAGTTTTATCTAAGATATCAATAAGCTGAAGGCTGCCAGCAAGAAGGGCGTCACCGTAATCAAGAGGTTGTTTTACTTGATCAAAGTTAATAACTATATTGTCCATATTAACAGCTTTAGCAAAGACATTATTTTTGTAAATATATAAAGTAGGTTTTTCAAAGATGACTGTTCCGAGGAAAAATTTTATCCCGGTGTAATTTAAATCTACAGTGCTTTGTTTTGCAGAGTTTAAAATAGACAGTGGTTGGTAGTTTGGAGGGCTTAATTTATTTATAATACTATCTAATATTTTATAAAGATTTACAGTTTGGTTAGAGTTTATCTCGTAATTTATATACGTTTTTTTAAAATGAACTGAATCGATAATAGCATAAGGAGCTTTTGGATTAGCTGAGTAACTGTTGTTTATCCTTATTTCATTGGCTAATATTGCAAATGGGCTACTAAATCTTGCTGGGTTGCTAACATTAAGGTTATATATATTGCTACCATCTGCATAGATACTAGTCTCTACATGGTCAATACTAACATTCTGAGAAGTTAAGTCTTGATTGACATCGATAAAAACTTGTTTAGTTTGGTTTTCAATATTGTATAAACTGACTTCTGAGCCGATATACATTAAACCCACAAAGATTAAAAATAAGACACCTAATTTTTTTAGTCTACCCATTCGTGGCTTGTAGTCTCTGGAGTCTTTAGAGTCTTTAGAGGTCATATTATTTTATTAAATTAGTACTATAAGAATAATATAGCATTATAAAGATATAAAATATAAAATATATTTTTAAAATAAATACTAATAATACTAATTGCACCAACTAACAGATAAAATAAAAATATAAGAAGTAAGAGCATGGCAATAAAGTCTGACAAATGGATTAGAAAAATGGCAGCCTTGGGTATGATTTCTCCTTTTGAAGCTAATCAAGTGCGCAAGGGTTTAAATAACGAAAGTAATATAATCTCGTATGGCACTTCTAGTTATGGCTATGATGTACGCTGTGCTAACGAGTTTAAAGTTTTTACTAATATTAATTCGGCTATAGTCGATCCTAAAAACTTCGTTTCAACAAGCTTTGTTGATGTTAAAGCAGATGTTTGCATAATTCCCCCAAATTCATTTGCTCTTGCTAGAACGGTAGAATATTTTAGAATCCCTAGAAATGTCCTGACTATTTGCCTAGGTAAGTCTACTTATGCACGTTGCGGCATTATTGTCAATGTTACACCCCTGGAGCCAGAATGGGAAGGTCATGTGACTTTAGAGTTCTCTAACACAACACCATTACCAGCTAAAATCTATGCTAATGAGGGTATCGCACAGATGCTATTTTTGGAATCTGATGAGATATGTGAAGTTTCTTATGCTGATCGTAACGGCAAGTATCAAGGGCAGCTTGGAGTGACTTTGCCGGTAGCTTAAATTGACTGCTCACTCGTATAGGTTATATCTTACTTATCCTATAGCCAAAGTCTGTCTATATAATAAAATTTGAAATACAACTAAGATAAGCTAGTATTATAAATACCTGGTAAAATACTAAGTAATTTAAATAAGAGGCTATCTATGGATCTTAATTCAGCTCGTAAAAATAAAGTAACATTTATTTGGGTTGTGATAACTCTTGTCATAACGTTATCAATAGCCTTTGCTAATACTGGGCATGGTAAAACTATTGCCCAGGTAGAACGGCAATCGCATCTAGAAAAGACCCAACAAGAATTAGACTATCCACTAGTCGAGAGCTGGCCAGTAGGTCAAGGTGAAAATGCTGTTTGGGTAGAGCCTGATCAAAAAGTAGAGTTTATAGGCATGGACGACATGGCCATAGATGCTCCGCCATATAAAATGCACTTGGATTCTAATCAGCCTATTACTAAGTTATCTTCTCCAGAGCGTATTGAGAAAAATGTTAATCAACTAGAATTATTTAGTTGGGACTAAGCTAACAATCCAATACGAGAAGGTGGATATACTGGTG
This sequence comes from Gammaproteobacteria bacterium, assembly GCA_018061105.1. Taxonomy (GTDB): domain Bacteria; phylum Pseudomonadota; class Gammaproteobacteria; order JAGOUU01; family JAGOUU01; genus JAGOUU01. Next base: position 9,703 of record JAGOUU010000018.1, on the reverse strand, counting down.
ATGCAGAGGGCATTGCAATGAGAGCTGTAGCTTGAGGGGTTTTACAAGATTCATAAAGCTGTAAGCTTTTTTTGACTACAAACCCACTTGTAGAGCTAAGTAATTTGTATATCCCTAGAAGTATTGCTAAAAACAATACTGACGCCATTAAGGCATAAGATACTAAACCGTAGGTAATATATCTTCCTAGTACAGACCAATCTAATAAAAAGCTCATGATTTCAGGAGTGTGAGGTAAAATAGCATGCAATATTTTTGGTGATAATTGTTCACACACAGGCTCAGAAAAATTAGTATAAGTGTGTAGTTTGTCACATAAAGATTCTGAGACAGAGCTAATGCTTTCATTATTATCAATAGTTTTAATCTCTGCAGATGCAAGTGATTCAATGGCAATGAGGGTCGGTTTACGTAAAGCATAAAATAAAATTAGTCCGCAAATAAAAAGAGCAGTTAAAACGGACCCAGGTAACAATACGAAATTTTTACAACAGCAGGCCAAATGACTTCTTTCTGATTTGGGTTTAGCAACCAACGGTTCTCTATCGAGTTTATCCGCTTCCCTGTCCTCTTGCAGCATAGAACTTACCTTGTTAATACAACTCGTACTTTTCGCGATTTGATGAACAATTATTCACTTTAATAATTAAACTTGCAATAACTTTTGGATACAATTCGTGTTCAAGTTTTTGTACTTTGAGTTTTAGAGTTTCTTTTGTATCATCGTGACAGACAGCAATTTTTTGTTGAGCTATAATGGGGCCTGCATCCAGATCTTTTGTAACATAATGGATAGTACAGCCATGTTCAGGCTCGTTATTGTCTATCACTTGTTGATGAGTGTTGAGTCCGGGGTATTTTGGTAATAAAGACGGATGAATATTTAATATTTTATTTGGGTAATAATTAATAAACTGCTCAGGCAAAATTTTCATAAAGCCAGCCAAAATAATTAATTTGGGATTATATGGGTGTATTATATTTAATAAAGCGGAACTTAAATTATCTTGAGAGCCATGCCGTGAATCACGCTGTGAATCCAAAATATAAGTAGCAATATTATGTTGCTGTGCAATAGTTAAACCATAAGCTTGATTATTGCTGCTTATTACTGCTGAAATATTAATAGGTAAATTAAAATTATTGACATAGTCTATAATAGCTTTAAGATTACTGCCGTAGCCAGAGATTAAAATAACTATATTAAATTTTTGCATCTGTAATTTTTATTTGTAATTTCGCCAATTACAAACGCGCTGGTTTGATTGTACTGATTATAAGCGTAATTATCATAATAATCTAATACTCCTGTTAACTCACATGGTCTAACAATTAAAACCATACCGATACCGCAGTTAAATACGCGCCACATTTCTTGTGATGATATATTGCCCGCATTTTGTAAAAACTGAAAAATCTCTGGCAACTTATAATTATTAAGATCAAAATTAGGCGCTAAATTATCTGGAATAACACGAAGAGTATTTTCTAATAATCCACCGCCAGTAATATGAGCACAAGCGACAATTTTTTTCTGAATAATTAATTTATACAATGGGTCAGAATAAAGCACGGTAGGAGTTAATAATATTTCGCCTATAGATTGATTAGATTGATTATTAATTTTACCATCTAGAGATATATTATTGACTTCTAAAATTTTGCGTACCAGAGAAAAGCCATTCGAATGAACTCCTGAAGAGCTTAACCCAATTAATAGATCACCAGCTTGGACTTTGTTATGGCTTAATAAATTGTCATGCTCAGCCACGCCAACACAAAAGCCAGCTAGATCGTAGTCATTGCGCTGATATATACCAGGCATCTCTGCTGTTTCACCACCGAGTAAACTCATCCCAGTTTCTTGGCAGGCGGTTATTATGCTTTCGATAACTTGTTCTGCTACAGTAATATCTAATTTACCAGTTGCGTAATAGTCTAAAAAAAATAAAGGGCGTGCTCCCGTTACAATAATATCATTGACGCACATAGCAACTAGGTCGATGCCTATAGTGTTATGTTTATTCAAAGCATTGGCTATTTTTAATTTTGTCCCAACCCCATCTGTTGCTGCAACTAAGACTGGCCGTTTATAGCCAGGCGGCAATTCAAATAAGCCTGCAAACCCTCCGATTGGTTGCAAAACATAATTATTTTGGGTAGAGCGAGCTAAAGGTTTTATTTTATTAACTAAATCATTGCTAGAATTTATACTAACACCTGCTTCCGCGTAATCTAAATCTGTCACAGTAATAATTATCCTAATCTTGGTAAATATTGTATAATATTATATCTTAGTTAGTATGTAGTTAATATGTAGTTAAAAATTTAATAGGTAATTAGGTTATAAATGATTAAAATAATTAATAAAATTATTATCTTGATTTATTTTCTTATTTTTACAAACACATTTGCAGCTAACTTACCAAATGAGCAGTACAATGCAACTATTACAGTAGACAGTGGTGTTGCGGCAAATAGCCAAGAAGTTTTAAAACAGGGTTTAGCACAAGTGTTATTTAATATTACTGGTAAATCAGATCTGGATAAAAACCCAGTTATTTTACAGGCACTGACAAAACCAGAAAATTATTTACTTAAATATAGCATCCAGACAGTTGAATTTGGCCAAGAGAAACAGCAAAGATCTTCACAGTCTTATGCTCCAAATAGTATAGATAGCCTGTTAAAAGCTGCTGGGTTAAATGGAGCAAATGGCCTGACTGCAGTAACAAAAGTAAATAATAATAAGCCTGTTCTATTATCTTGGGTATTTATTAATCCAGATGCTCAAAACACCCAAGACAGTTTTGTTTTATCCGAGGTTAGTGTAGGGACAAAAGCTAATAATTACAAAGCTATCATTGATCAAAAAATGGCTGAGTATAAAATACGCGTCGTTTATCCTATTCAAGATCTAGAAGAGCAATCTGTTGATATAAATCCAGATACAAATCTAGAGCAAATTAAAAAACTTTCGGAACGTTATAATTATAATATATTATTAATAGGTTATATTTATGATAAGTCAGTAAAGCTAGTAGTTATTAATACAGAAAGTCAACGAGAGTTTATAGCAGATTCTTTAGAACAGGCGGTTGACCTTGTAGCGCAAGAGATAGCGTTATTGAATAAAAAAAATAGTCAAATAGATCAGCAACAGAGCAATAATTTGTCAAATCTCAGTAAAAACCTTAATAAAAATGAGATGGTGAATATTAGAATAAATGGCATAAATAATTTAGAGATGTACACAAAAATTCATGATTATTTAACTAGCCTACCGACAATTGGTGAAGTAAAAGTTAATAAATTGGGCGATGGCTGGCTGGATTTATCTATAGAGACTAAAAGTAGCCGCTCTGAATTATTAAAAGCTCTTAGAGAAGAGGGTACTTTTTTAAATGATGATCATATCAGTGTTCTTGATCTTAACATTGAATCTAATATTGAATCTAAGCCTGAGTATATTGCAACGCAGTGGGTGAGTAGTGAGTTATAAAATAATCCCAAATGTTTTAACAATGTTGAGAATATTTCTTGTATTACCCTGTGCCTATGCTTTTTATTTAAATTACTATCAGCTTGCGATAACAATTTTTATTTTTGCTGCTTTTACGGACTGTATAGATGGCTTTTTAGCAAGAAGGTTAGCCTGTCAAACTAATTTAGGTGCTATCTTAGACCCTTTGGCTGATAAATTTCTTATAGTTATGTTATTTTATGTGTTAACTCTAAAAAATTTTATTCCTGTATGGTTTGCTAGTATTATTATTGTTCGAGAGTTTATTTTACTAAGTGGCGCTTTGTATTATCGAGTAAAACACGGCCCAGTTGTTTTTATTCCTACATTATTGAGCAAAATTAATACGTGTTTATTATTGTTTTTATTATTCATAACTTTATTGCAGGCGCTCTTGGGCTTTCAATTATATAATGGCTTGAAAGATTATTTAATTATTATTATTTTAATAACATCTATTACAAGCTGTATAATTTATATTAAACAATGGATTGTAAGGCTTAGATTATTAAAAGATTATTAAAAAAGTATTAAATAAAGATAAATAAAAACGGTATATTTGTGTTGCAATTAGATTTAATAGATCTTGGCATAAAGCCACTTATTAAACATACTTTTGAGAATTTTGTTGTCTCTGAGCAAAATGCTCAGATAGTTGCACATCTGAAATATCTGCTAAAAACCCCGGGAGCTAATTATTTATATTTATGGGGTCCAGCCGGGGTTGGTAAATCCCATTTGCTACAGGCGGTTTGCGAAGAGACTATCAATAAAAATTTCACTGCTAATTATTATGGTTTTAAAAATAATTTTAAAACCAATTTTGATATTGTTAATATACTAGAAAATTTAGAACTACAGGATGTGATTTGTTTAGACGATATAGACTTAATAGCTGGAAATTATGTAGCTGAAGAACAATTATTTAGTTTTTATAATCGTATAAAAGATTTGAATAAAACCTTAATTATCTCTGGGAATTGTTCTATTCTGAATACTAAAATTCTCTTACCAGATTTAAAATCTCGCCTGTCTTCTGGGGTTAGTTATCATCTTAAAGCCCTTGATGATAGTGATAAAAAACGCCTGCTCCAAACTCGTGCTCATGAACGAGGAATGACGCTTACAGAAGAGCTTGCGGAGTATTTGATTACACACGGTCGTCGAGATATAACAGGCTTATTTGATATGCTAGATAGACTTGATCGAGCTTCTATGCGGTATAAACGTAAGTTGAGTATTCCTTTTGCGAAGGAAATATTGTTTACTGATACTTGATACGTAGTTGTTCGGCGGTTATCAGAGCCGAGCGCGTCATCACGCAACTAATTTAATTTTAATACTAATTCTGCCAATCTTTTTCCTTGTGCAAAGCACAGCTCTTGTTCATCCTGGCTAATTGCTTGGTTATTTTGTCCAGCCATGTGTGAGCAGCCATATGGTGTTCCGCCAGTTTTAGTGTAGCTGAGAGCAGGCTCAGAATACGGCACACCCATAAGTAACATTCCATGGTGTATCAGAGGCAACATCATAGAGAGCAGAGTGGTTTCTTGTCCACCGTGTAAACTGCCTGTAGACGTAAAAACGCAAGCTGGTTTATTGATCAGGCTCCCAGTTAGCCATAATTGACTAGTTTGATCAAGAAAATATTTCAACGGTGCGGCCATGTTGCCAAATCTTGTAGGGCTGCCCATTGCCAGTCCTTGGCAATTTTTTAGTTCTTCTAATGTTGCATAAGGTGCACCATGATCTGGTACAGTTGGTTCGGTAGATAAAGTAGTCGTCGTCAGCTCTGGCACGGTTCTCAGCATAGCTCTTATATCACAAGTATTACAAGAGCTATTTAGACTGTTGATCCCACGGGCAATAAGTTCAGCCATTTTTTTTGTGCTGCCATTGCGACTATAATAAAGTACTAAGATATATAAAGATGAATCAAGATTTGTCATAATTGAACATTATATCTGATTGCCAGATATTAGGAAATAAATGTAGAAATGATAAAAGTCCTAAATAATTTTATAAGTTACATAACTCGTGAATTTTTGAGAGATGACTGTTTTGAAAGTGCTTCAGCCCTTACTTACACTACTTTATTGTCTATAGTGCCTTTGATGACCGTTAGTTTAGTCATTGTAAAAGAAATCCCATATTTTCAAGCTTTGTGGATTGACGCTGAGCAATATATTTTTCGGCATTTTGTGCCGGCAACGGGTATTGAAGTTCAAAAATATTTAAATGATTTTGTTGATCACGCCGGCAGCTTAACTTTACTGGGTATCTTATTTTTACTATTTTCGGCCATGATGCTGATTTATACGATTGAAGTGACATTCAATAGAATATGGAGAGTTAGATCAGATCGTAATGTTTTTCAGACAGCTGCTTTATATCTAGCAATATTAACGTTTGCACCTATTTTAATGGCGATTAGTTTTGTTTTGAGCTCCTATGTTTGGTCTTTATCTGTTTTACAAAGTACTGTAACTAGTTTAGGTATATTAGAACATATCATAAATTTTAGTCCAATAGGCATTACTTGGATCTGTTTCACAATTTTATATGTTCTCATACCAAATTGTAAGGTCTCAGTTAATAACGCCCTAGTAGGGGCATTTATAGCAGCTATTTTATTTGAAGTGGCAAAAAAGTTGTTTGCTATTTATGTTGCAGGAATAAATTTAAATACTTTAATTTATGGTACTTTTGCTACGATACCGTTATTCTTATTTTGGTTGTATATTTCTTGGCTGATAATTCTCTTAGGTGCCCAAATTGTCAGCGCATTAAGTTATTATCGTTTTAATGCTGTTGAGACTAATCAATCTAGATTTATACAAGCGTATAAATGGCTCTACTTTTTTTGGCAGGCCCGGCAAAAAGAGCAGGCTTTATCTGCAAATGAGTTATTCAAGATGGAGGGCAGGTTAACAAATGCTGATCCCTATACCCAATTGGCTGAGTTGAAAAAACAGGGTTGGATTAAAGAAACGCCTCCAGGTTATTATATTCTAGCTATGGATTTAAAAAAATTTAATTTCTATGATTTTTATCGCTCTTTGCCGTGGCGATTGCCTAGTGCAGAAAACCTAAAATCTTTTGTAAACCAAGGTGATGAACTAATTGATATTTTGTATCAACAATTAGTTGATCTAGAAAATTGTATTGCACAATCACCAAAAAGTTCTATCGACCAGCAATTTATTTCTTTATAAAATTATTTATTAATTATGCATACAAAATTTAATGATCTATAATTTAGCATATAGGCATAAGTTTTTATTAATCAAATCGACTAGCAAATATGAGAATTAAATTATTATTATTTATCTGTATAATATCTATACAGTTATTTACTCCTGCTCTAGCTATTATATCTTTAGAAGCACGGATAGAAAAAGAATTTCCTTCCCCTCCGCCCAAAGGCAAAAATTACGATCTCAAAGAGGGTATTCTTTATGAGCAAAGCACGAAAAATTTATTTAAAAAAATTAGCTATCGTTTTACAATTGGTAGCTTAAAAAAGAATCTAGTAACTTTGGCTGAACGTCATGACTGGCGAATAGATTGGGCTTTAGATACAGATTATGATATCCCGCGTGAATTTGTGATAAACAATAAAACAGTCCCTGAAATTTTTGCTGAGTCTACAGTTCATTTACCAATTAAAACTATGTTTTATGCAAAAAATAAAATGATAACTGTAATGCCAATGTATGATAAAAAAGAATCAGATTTCTCTGATGAGTATTCGGTTGATATAAGGAAATAAAAAATGCCAAAGTATGTCTCAAGGATGATGTTTGGTTTATTGATCATTTTATGGTTATTTGGTTGCACATCTAATACTTATTTAGAAGCTGAAAAAAGTATTGAGCAAATGGAAAAAAAATCTAAATCTTTATTAAATCCTGCTCACGTTGTCGTTACTGATGAGGCCTATATAGACAACAAACCTATCTTTGCTGAGTATAATCCTGCTTGGACGGATCGAGAAGTAAGTGTTGATCTCAATAACAACTCGATTAAATTAAAATCATTAATGGGTCAATTATTCAAAGATACTGGTGATATTCGAGTTGTATACCAAGAAGGTATTGATGATGTCGATATAAAAGACATTGCTATTGATGGTAAATTGATAAATGTTATAAAAGAGATAAGTAAAAAAGTTAACTATCACTATGTCATAGAAGAAAAAGTTTTAACCTGGACACCTAGAATGACAAGAATATTCCAACTTGGAGTTCTACCAGGTGAAGTTAATTACACTATGGGAGGGCCAGGTAATTCATCATCAACAGGCTTTGGTTCAACCGTGGGTAGTGAAGCCAAAGGGGGAGATGTTACTTATAAAAACTCGGCTGGTGGATCAGTCTGGGAGACTCTTACAAAAACTTTGGATCAATTAGTATCTAAGACTAACGGTAGCTATGTGATTAATAAAGATGCTTCTGTTGTAACGGTTGTGGACCGACCAAATAATATGGACGCAGTAGCAGATTTTATTAAGAAATTTAATAATTATCATATGCAGCAAGTAGGTATTAAAATCCAAGTGTTAGAAATAGAGTTAAACGATGAACATAAGCGAGGTATTGACTGGGCGTTAGTTAAGGACTCTATAAATTCTAAGACTAGAGGTCGATTTAATTTTGCTCGAAGTGTATCACCTTTAGCATCAAATTTTTTAGATACGGATTCTTTTACATTTTTATTTAATAAAAAAACTGGCGATTGGGCGGGCTCACAGTTGTTACTACAATACTTGGAACAACAAGGTAACTTAAGCGTTCTCTCAGAACCTAGATTTACAATATTAAATAATCAAATAGCTGAGATCAAAATTACTTCCGATCAAGGGTATGTCAAATCAAGAAAAAATACTTTAACTTCTTTGGGTACTACTCAGGTAGCCTTAGAACCAGGTAGTATTAAAACAGGGTTCTCTTTGTACGTAGTACCAACTATATTTGATACTGAAGTCTTATTACAGATTACTACATCGATTTCACGTCGGGTTTCATTAGATTCATTTTCTACAGCAGGGCCAAATTCTGATACGCAAGATCTACAGTTGCCTACTATAAGTGATCGCAGGTTTACGCAGCGTAGTGTTATTCCTAATAATAGCACGCTAGTTTTAACAGGCTTCAAGACTGTTCAAAATGCCACTGGTGATTTAGTGCCATTTGAAGTCAATGCAATTGGAGGTCAGACGGCGACTAATAAGACAACAGAAATTGTGTTATTGATTACCCCAGTAATTATTAGAGGATAAGGATAATTGCGTCGCGATCTGAAACTACTTTGGATTCCTTGGATTCCTTGGATTCCTTGAATTTCTTGGATCAAAGCAGTTTCATCTGGTTGTGTCGTCTGTTCTAATTGCCTCAGTCGTCCTACGTCCGCAGCTGTGCTGCCCCCCCGCCAGCCGGATAAACCGGAATTATTTGCTATTAAATTTACTAAGAATACTTGATTTGATTTAGTTTATCATTATAATAACTTAAATCTTAGATGATTAACTACAGATATAAATATGAATATTACAGTTTTTGATAAAATGGGCCGCGAACACAAATTTACTACCGCGGCAGAATTGAGTAGTTTTTTTGAGATAGAGTGGGCAAATATGCTCATCACTCGATGGGGGGATGGCATTCCAACATGTGGAGTTGATGTTAGTGATACTTTCGACACAACAATCTCATTTGTCATTAAATATGTCTCTCCTGAGGTAGGGTATTGCGCTTTTGCAGGTCAAGATATTCCCGCGGGAACAGATATAGCTGCTTATACTGGGATGATAGGAGAAGTAAGTAAATCAACATCTACACAGCAAAGCCTTTACGCATTACAAGTTGACAAGGATTGCTGTATTGATGCCGCTTACGCAGGAAATATTTCTCGTTTTTTTTGCCATTTACCTGAGGCTCAAGACCTCGCTAGCTATAATTTTAGCAGTGTCGAGCTACGCGAATCAGTTGCAACTAGCAATGCCGCTCATAAAGTTAGCATGCTTTCTTTATCTGGTGGACGCGTTCTACCTTGCTTAGTCTTAGTTGCAAAACGAATGATTAAAGCTGGGGAGATTATAGGATTTGATTATTCTTTAGATTATTGGCGTAACCTCGATAAAAGACCTAAATTCTTTGCAAATGATGGTACTATTTTAAC
>JAGOUU010000017.1 GCA_018061105.1 Gammaproteobacteria bacterium | reverse complement strand
GTGTTGGGCCCAGCACTATCGGATCGGAACTAGAGTTAGCTTTAGTAGATAATGATACATTATTGCCGTCGATGACGAATACAGATCTCTGTTATCAAAATGCACTTAAAGCAAAGCCTAATAATATTCAGCCTGAAATTAGCAGATTTTGTTTAGAATATAATGGCTCAGTAATTTGGACTAACAAACAGCCTTTGAATACTTTAGCTAATGAAATGGAATTAATTTTAGCTGATCTCAGAGAAACTGCTTTAAAAAAATATAATACTAAAATCATTCCTATTGGAATTATTCCTACATTAACTACAGGTGATTTAAAAAATAACGTATTAACTCCTTATTGGCGCTATCATGCAATTGACAAAATAATGCGTCTTATGAGAAATAATGAGAAATTTTTATTAAATATAAAAGGCGAAGATCATTTACAATTGAAGTGGCCTGATACAGCTTTAGAGGGCGTAAATTTTTCTTATCAAGTGCATCTAAGAGTTAACCCAACAGAATATAATGATTTATTTAATTCTGCGCAAGCTGCTGCTGCTTTTGTGTTAGCTGTTAGTGGTAATTCTCCTATGCTCTTAGGTCATAAATTATGGGAAGAAAGTAGAATTGCTGTATTTGAACAAATTGTCAATAATGTAGGTACGCATCCGGGGTTCTTACAAGAACAACAACGAGTAGCATTTGGCAGAGGCTGGATAAACAGTGGGGCTATTGGGTTATTAAAAGAAACTTGTGAATTATTTTATCCTATTTTACCGCAATCATGTCGTAATTTTCCCAGTAAAGATAATCAAACCAAAGACCGTGGTCCAGAATTAAATGCAATTATGCAGCATAACAGCTCTGTCTGGCCATGGAATAGGGCAATTTATGATCCAGCTTATGGTGGTCATTTTCGGATAGAAATGCGCTATTTGCCTGCAGGACCTACTGTTTACGATATGATCATGAATGCTGGATTTATGATTGGTTTAACTAAGGCTCTAAGTAATGAGATAAATACTATTATACCTAATTTGCCGTTTAAATATGCTCAATATAATTTTTATCAAGCAGCTCAACATGGTCTTAAAGCAACCTGTATTTGGCCAGAGAAAAACAGACTAGTCGAACAGCCGATTATTAAACTGCTTGATCAGATGCTTGATTGGTCAGCTTTCGGTTTGCAACAATTAGGGGCTTCAGATCTTGAAATTAGAAATATGCAAACTTGTATTCGAGATCGATACACTAAAAACCAAACAGGTTCCATCTGGCAGCGAAAAATTTATAATAAATTAATTGCTAAAAAACTCAATACAGCGGATGCTTTATATGAAATGTTTAATTTGTATATTAAATACCAACAGACAAATCTTCCTGTTTCACAATGGTCTTTAGAGATTTAATCTCCAAGATATAAATTACAAAAATATAGTAGTATGGCGGCTATTTTTATTTTACTTTTTATTTTATGATAAAAATAATTGTTAATTTATTATAACTAAGCCATATGAAAAAAGATTATTTGTACTATTATTTGTTGTTAACTTTTGGTTTATTAATGTTTTTTAATTCAAGTTTTTTTGCTTGGAATAATAAGGCACATGAATTAATAAGTGAAGTTGCTTATCAAAAATTATCACCAGATCAGCAAAAGAAATTAAACTCGATGCTTAAAAGCTTGGTAGAGCATTTGCCTATAGATGATAGAGCAATTTATGACAAACAAGAGCCAGAATTATCTCGGTTATCTAAGTTATCAATAATGCCAGATTACTGGAAGCGGTTGCCAACATTAAATTATTCTGAAAATTTTTCAGAAAAAGGTCCAAATTTTATTGAAATAATAGACAGATTAAATATTAAAATGGGTGCAGGTGAGATCTCTGAAAAATTGGCTGATCTTCAGACTTCACAATGGCATTCGCAAAGTCAGTTGATATGGCGTAGTGCAGAGAATCAGTTTGATCCCTCTGATTTAGAAAAAAGTGGAAAATTAAATTTTGCGGTTAGTCAATTGCTGAATAATATTAAGCAAACCAAAGATCCGGCTGCCAAAGCCATTGGAATAATTTACCTAAGTCATATAGTTGCTGACGCACATCAGCCATTGCATGCTTTTAGCAGAATTATTAATTCTGCTGGCGATCATGATCAAAATGGAAATCTTTTTTGCTTGGATTACCTTGAAGAGCCTGATAGAGATCCTAAAGCAAAATGTGAAACCAATTTACATTCATTTTGGGATTCTGCTGGGTATGTCTTTGTTAAAAAACGTGATGTATATCCATTGGTTTCTTTTATTATTGATAATTATTTCGAATCTCTCTACCAAAATAAATCAGATTTAAATGACTCGAATACTTGGATAGCTGAAAGTTTTTCTTTCTGGAAAACTGTATATAACACCCCACAGTATCAATATCCTAATAAAATTTATGTTATTAAAGCACGAGGTATAACTTTGGAGCGGATTGCGTTGGCTGGGTATCGTTTGGATAAGTTATTAGAAAATATTTTAGATTAATATCAGAAAGATATTGGTGAATATATACCGTATCAATTCTATGACAAAGTGCTGCTGTGTAGTTTGGAGTGATTCAGAGCAAGCAGTAATCTAAAATATTAAAACCTAATAAATCTAATATTTTAATTAATTTAATGATGGGCAAGCCTATAATAGCGTTAAAATCATCTGTCTGTATATTATCAACAAGACTAATCCCACAGCCTTCTATTTTGAAACTAGCCGCGCATTCGAACGGCTGGTCTTTGTTTAGATAATTTTTTATTTGTTGATCCGTCAACTTTTTAAGCTTAATTTTGCTGATCTCATGAATATAATAGTGATCTGTAAGATTAGTTACGTATAACCCAGTGATAAATTCTATAGTGCTATTATTAAATAAAGATAATTGTTCAAAAGCTTTCTCAAAATTACCAGGTTTGCCATAAATTTTATTATCATGGACGGCAACTTGATCAGAGCCAATAATTATTACTGGTTTTTTTGGGGGTAAATTTTTACTGATTTTAAGAGCTTTTTCTTTGCTTAGACGTTCAACTAATTGCATTGGTAGCTCGTCCGGTAGCTGCGATTCGTCTATATGGGCTGGTATAGCTTGGAAAGGTATCATAAGACGTTCTAATAGTAGCTTACGCGAGACTGATTGCGAAGCTAATATTACTTCTGGTATAATTTTATGCATAATTTGTTGATTATATAGTGAGATTATAGAAGATTTTGACAGTTTTAAGTTTTAGGAGTAATATTAACGGCTTATAGAAAAACATGCTAGCTATATATTAGATTAGTTATATATTATGTCTGTGTACCAAATATTGCCTAGATCTCTTCCGGTTAGAAAGCTTGGTGTGCAATATATCCATGTAATAGGACATATTAGTCTGGCAGACTTAGCTAGATTTAATGAGTTAGCGGTAAGCAGCGTTGATAAGTTACCTATAGAGTTAGAATTTAAATCAATTGGCAAGAACAAAATTTTAGTAGATGGTTTAATAAAGCAAGAAATAACAGTGAGTTGCCAGCGCTGTATGGAAGAAATGCAGTATTTAATAAATACTAAAATTTCGGTTGTATTAATTGATATATTAAGTAGAATAGATAAAAATTTGGCTGATTATGAGCCTATAGAAATTAGCCCAGATGATATGCTTGATTTGTATCAATTAATTGAAGATGAATTAATATTGTCTTTGCCATGTTCTATAAAACATAGCCAAGCTCAATTAGATAATTGTAAAATAGATAAATTATATAACTACTAGGAGATACCAGAAATGGCAGTACAGAAGAGTAGAAAATCTCGCTCCAAAAGAGGGATGCGCAGATCTCATGATGGCTTAGATTTACCAACTTTAAGCATCGATCAACGTGGAAATTTACACCGCCGTCATCATATAGCAGCAGATGGTACTTATCGTGGTAAGCAAATTATTGCGATTAAAGCAGCTAACAGTGTTGCTGAAGAAGATGCAGCTGAGTAGAGTAATTGTACTTTACCGGTTAAATTTTCTTAGATTACTCTTAAGTTTAATGGAATAATGTGTGAAAATTGCTATCGATGTCATGAGTGGAGACAAAGGGCTGGAGTCCTCGATTCCAGCTATTAAGCTAGTAATGGCTCAAGCTCCTAATATTAATATTATTTTGGTGGGTAACGAGCCAGAAATTAAGCAAGCACTTAGCAAGTATGAGATTGATCAAAATTTAGTAGCAATCTCCCATGCTACTGAAATAGTCTCGATGACCGATTCCCCAGCTTCTGCTTTACGTTACAAAAAAGACTCTTCTATGCGTAAAGCAATAGATTTATTGAAACGCGGTGAGGCTGACGCCTGTGTTAGTTCTGGTAATACTGGGGCTTTAATGGCTATATCTAAATTTGTTTTAAAAACTATTGATGGCATTGAAAGGCCAGCTATTGCATCTGCTATTCCTACCCGCAAGGGGAGAAGTTTATTATTAGATCTAGGTGCTAATATTAACTGTACATCAAATAATCTTTATCAATTTGCCCTAATGGGTTCAATTTTAGCTAAATCCATTAATTTAAGTAATTCAAATCCTGATTTTGAACCCAAAGTTGCTTTATTAAATGTTGGCGAAGAGGCCCTAAAAGGTACAGAAACCATTAAGGAAGCAGCTGTTTTAATTTCTCATAATAAAAATATTAATTATATTGGTTTTGTTGAAGGTAATAATTTATACAACGATGTTGCTGATGTAATAGTGTGCGATGGGTTTGCAGGTAATGTTGCTTTAAAAACTAGTGAAGGGCTTTCTAGGTTCATCAGTGATATTTTCAAACAATCTTTTAATAAAAATATTTATACGAAAGTTATGGGTATATTAACTAAACCTATTGCAAAAGATATTAGAAACAAATTAGACTCGAGAAATTATAATGGCGCAAGTTTACTTGGCTTAAACGGCATTGTTATTAAAAGTCATGGCAGTGCTGATAGTCGAGCATTTGCTAATGCTATAATAAAAGCTAAGAAAGAAATTGAAACTAATATTATTGGAAAGCTAAAAGATCAGTCCAGTTTATTTCAATCAGTAATAGTGTAATATTTTTATATGAACAGCATAAATTCTAAAATTCTAGGTACTGGTAGCTATTTGCCAAAAAATATTGTCACAAATCATGATCTGGAAAGACGTCTCGACACTTCTCATGACTGGATAGTACAAAGAACTGGCATTCATCAGCGTCATATTGCTGATCAAAAAGAAAGTGTCGCTTTCATGGCCACAAAAGCTGCAGAAGCTGCTCTAAAAGCTGCTAATTTAACAAAAGAACAACTTGATCAGATTGGGTTAATTATTGTTGCTAGCTGTTCCGGAGAGTCAGTATTTCCATCAGCAGCTGGTGGTGTACAAAAAAATTTACTCTTACCAGAGTGTCCAGCTTTCGATCTTTCAGCGGCTTGTGCAGGGTTTATTTATGCACTTAGCGTGGCTGATGCTTTTATTAAAACTAATCAGGCAAAATATGCCCTGGTTATTGGTAGTGAAGTTATGTCACGAGTTTTTAATCCTGATGATCGTTCTATTGCGGTATTATTTGGTGATGGTGCTGGTGCAGTGTTACTAGGACAAAGCACTGAGCCAGGTATCATTGCTACAAAAATACATGCTGATGGTAATTATGACAAAATGCTTAGTTTAGGGCATTTTTACGCGCGCGATCGCGAAACTTCTGATTTAAGTCCTTATTATATCCATATGGACGGCAAGGAAGTTTTTAAAATTGCAGTTACCAAGCTAGAAGAAATGGTTGAAAACATTGTTGTCGAAAATGGTTTTAAAAAATCTGATCTTAACTGGCTAGTGCCACATCAGGCAAATTATAGAATTATAAAATCTGTAGCCAAACGACTAGATCTGCCAGAAGAGCAGGTTATCCTAACAGTCGCTAAGCATGCTAATACCTCAGCTGCATCTATTCCTTTGGCGTTAGATTGCGGCGTGCGCGATCAACGAGTCAAACCTGGTGATTTAATTTTACTTGAATCATTTGGTGGTGGTTTAGCTTGGGGTTCGGCGTTAATTAGGTATTAGAATTAATAATTAGTATTAAATAAATATATGAGTAATAAATTTGCAGTTGTTTTTCCAGGCCAAGGTTCGCAACAAGTAGGTATGATTTCAGACTTGGCTTCTGAATATTCTTTAGTAAAGGATACTTTTGATGAAGCCAGCGAAGTCTTAAATTATAACCTATGGGAATTAGTTCAAAATGGACCGGCAGAAAAATTAAATCAAACAGTGAATACTCAGCCTGCATTGCTTGTTGCTAGCACAGCTATCTGGCGAGTTTATGATAATATATATAATAATTTAATCAATAATTCAAACTATAAGCCTAGTATATTGGCTGGCCATAGTTTAGGGGAGTATACAGCTTTAGTGGCTGCGGGGAGCTTAGATTTTAAAGATGCTGTAGCTTTAGTCTCTGCTCGAGGACGTTTTATGCAAGAAGCAGTGCCAACGGGCGAAGGCGCAATGGCAGCAGTGCTTGGACTAAATAATACTCAAGATATTCAAAATATTTTAAACAATATTCCTGACGTAGAAATTGCCAACTTAAATGCAATTGGTCAAACAGTCATAGCAGGTAGAAAAGACAGAGTTCTAGAAGCTGTTGATGCCTTAAAGTCTTCTGGAGCTAAATTAGTTAAATTATTGGATGTTAGTGTTCCGTCACACTGCTCACTAATGCAACCAGCAGCGCAAAGATTGCAAGAATTAATTCATACTATTAAAATAAAATCCCCTTGTATTCCAGTTATACATAATTATTCTGTTCAGACCTATAATAATCCACAAGATATTAAAAATTCTTTAGTCAATCAGTTAATTTCTCCAGTGCGTTGGGTTGAAACTGTTCAATATATTTATAATAAAAATGACATAGCAAAAATTTATGAGTTTGGTCCAGGCTCTGTGCTGACTAAATTATGCAAAAGAATAGAGCCTGAAGTTACTGCCGAAGCGATTGATAATAAAGAGAGCTTAGAAAATATATTTGCAATTCACTGCAGTAATTAAAATAATAATTAGGATTAATCAGAATTAAATGAGTATCGATATGTTTGTAAATAATGAATTTGAAAATAAATTAGTCCTAGTAACCGGGGCTAGTCGTGGTATAGGTAAAGCAATTTCAGAGCGTTTTGCTGCTTTGGGTGCTATAGTCATAGGAACAGCTACATCAGAATCTGGCGCGGATGCTGTCACGGCAAATCTTGGTAAATTTGAAAATCACAATCAGAAATCAAATAAAAATACAGGCCTCGTATTAGATGTTGGTCAGAAAGAATCTATAAGTAATTTATTAAAAAATATTAGTACGACTTATAATAAACCAGGGCCCGATATCTTAGTGAATAATGCAGGAATTACAAAGGACAATCTTGTTCTTCGCATGAAAGACGAGGAGTGGGATGGTGTTATTAATACTAATTTAAGTGGCTTATTTTATTTAACAAAAGTTTGCATAAAGCCAATGATAAAAAGTCGTTGGGGTCGTATAATTAATATTGGCTCTGTTGTTGCCAGTATGGGCAATCCAGGTCAAGCAAATTACTGTGCAGCAAAGGCAGGTATTTTAGGGCTAAGTAAGGCTTTAGCAAGAGAAATTGGTAGTCGTGGCGTTACTGTAAACGTCGTTTCACCGGGTTATATTGATACTGATATGACGAGAAATATGACTGACGATCAAAAAAGACAGTTAGCTGAAAATATTCCATTAGGTAGGGTTGGTAATGCTTTAGATGTTGCCAACAGTGTGGTATTCTTAGGTTCAACTATGGCTGATTATATCACCGGGCATACCATCCATGTAAATGGTGGCATGTATATGAATTAATTTATTTTAAATTAAGTTTTTATTTTTTATATTAAGTGGAGATCATAGTAATTATGAGTACTGTTGAAAATAGAGTAAAAAAAATAGTTGTTGAACAACTAGGCGTTAAAGAAGACAAAGTAAAAAACGAAGCTTCGTTTGTTGATGACTTAGGCGCAGATTCTTTGGACAATGTTGAGTTAGTTATGGCGCTTGAAGAAGAGTTTGAAATTGAAATTCCTGATGAAGTCGCTGAGAAGATTACGACAGTTCAAGAAGCCATTGATCATATTTCTAATCATCTTGCTGAATAATTGAGGATGTTGCAGTGAGTAACAGTAACCCAAGTAAGCGTAGAATAGTTGTAACTGGACTTGGTATGGTTACCCCTTTAGGTAACGATACCAAGTCCAGTTGGGAAGCATTATTAGCTGGAAAAAGCGGAGTTACCAGCTATCCCCAAGCAGAATACGAAAATGTTGAGTTGCTTCCAAGTAAAGTATACGCTGGGATTAAAAACTTTAGTCCTGAGCAGTATTTACCTCTAAAAGAAATAAAAAAATTCGATTCTTTTATCTTGTATGGTTACGCCGCTGCAAAGCAGGCCCTTGAGGATTCTCAATTAATAATCGATGATAATAATGCATTAAGAATAGGTGTTGCAATTGGTTCCGGTATTGGAGGACTAAGCGTTATAGAGCGATCTCGTGATTTATTACGAGATCATGGGCCAAAAAAAATTTCCCCATTTTTTATTCCTGGTAGTATTATAAACATGGCAGCGGGAATAGTATCTATTAACTTAGGTCTAAAAGGTCCAAGCTTTTCTACAGTTTCAGCCTGCACAACAGGCTCGCATAATATTGGTGAAGCAGCACGTCATATAATCTATGGTGATGTCGATGTCATGCTTGCTGGTGGTTGCGAAAAAGGAAGTACTCCTCTGGCGATGTCTGGCTTTTGCGCTCTGAAAGCTTTAAGTACTAATCATAATAATGCTCCAGAAAAAGCTAGTCGTCCCTGGGATCGTGACCGAGATGGTTTTGTTCTTGGAGATGGTGCGGGTGTTTTAGTTTTAGAAGAGTATGAGCATGCTAAACGTCGAGGTGCTAAAATTTATGCTGAGCTAATAGGCTATGGTTTGAGTAGCGATGCTTATCATATGACAGCCCCAGATGGTGTTGGTGCAGTTAACTGCATGCGCAATGCTATCAAAGATGCAGGAATTAATATTTCAGATGTAGATTATATTAATGCTCATGGAACTTCCACTCCAATTGGGGATATTATGGAATCAAATTCAGTAAAAGAAGTTTTTAAAGAGCATGCTTACAAGTTATTGATGAGTTCTTCTAAATCAATGACAGGACATCTTTTGGGGGCTACAGGTGCAGTGGAGGCAGCGTTTTCTATTCTAAGTATTCAAAATAATGTGGCGCCTCCAACAATAAATTTAGACAATCCATCGGAAGGGTGTGATCTGGATTATGTGGCGCATAAAGCTAAAGAACGTGAAATTGATATTGCTTTATCAAATTCATTTGGATTTGGTGGCACAAATGCTTCTTTAGTATTTAAAAAATTTAAATACTAAGCGTGGGACGATAGATAGTTCCTAATTAAATGATTATTAATATGCTGAATAAAGCTAGAGTTTCCTATATAAAATTTTTGTTAATTTTATGCTTTATCTTAAGTTTTGCTTTGTTTAGCTTGTCTTTATATTTGCATCTGCCGTTAAAGATTAATGCATCTTACGGTTTATATATTTTAAATGGCCAATCGGTAACTGATATATCAAATAATTTAGTTAAAGACAAAATTATTAAATACCCTTGGCTGTTTAAATTTACTTTGATTCTTCTTAATAAAGACAGTAAAATTCAGGCTGGTGAATACGAGCTTTCTATTCAGGACAATGCAAGTTTGTCTGATCTTATAAATAAAATTACCACAGGCGCAGTGAAGCGTTATAGTTTTCGCATCCATGATGGCGAAACTATTGCTAGCATTATTAACCGACTCAAGCAAGAAGTGAAGCTAAAAAAAATCTTAATCAATGATTTGCTTAACCCTAATAGCTTAGCTTTTAAAAAAATTATTAGCGATACAAGTATTTTTTTAAAAAATAATTCTGTTCTTAATGCTGCTCCTGCTTCTGAGCCTGTTTCTTTAGATGGGCTCTTATCACCTGATACTTATTATTACAGCTTTCAAGATTTAGATGCAAAATTAGTGAATATAGCCCGCTTAAAACTACTCAATGCTTTAAAGACTATTTGGGAAGCTGGACCCTACAAAAAAAATAGCGATCCCATGTATTATAAAGTTATTTCATCTCCTTATCGGGCATTAATATTAGCCTCTATTTTGGAAAAAGAAGCAGCTAGTAGTAATGAGCGTTTATTGATATCTGGAGTGATATATAATCGTTTACGATTAGGTATGCCTTTACAGGTCGA
Organism: Gammaproteobacteria bacterium; assembly: GCA_018061105.1. Taxonomy (GTDB): domain Bacteria; phylum Pseudomonadota; class Gammaproteobacteria; order JAGOUU01; family JAGOUU01; genus JAGOUU01. Next base: position 13,931 of record JAGOUU010000017.1, on the reverse strand, counting down.
TCCTACAGTAATCTATGCTTTATCAGATAAGTATAATGGCAATTTAACAAAGGCTGATTTAAGCTATAACAGTCCGTATAATACTTATATAAATAAAGAATTACCACCTGGCCCTATAGGGACAGTAAGTGTAAGTTCTATACAGGCAGCTATCAACCCATTAAGAAATGATTATTTATACTTTGTCTCAAAAGGTGATGGAACACATCATTTCTCTAAAACTTTAGAAGAGCACTCGATGGCTGTTAATTATTATCAAAAAATAAAAAAATAAATTTAACTTATTATGCAAGCTCAATTTAAGGCGCAATTTATAGTAGTAGAGGGCATCGAAGGGGCTGGAAAGTCTACTGTGATAGAATATTTGAAAAAATACTTAGCTCTTAAAAATATTGCTTGTATTCAAACTCGCGAACCTGGTGGTACTGAGCTAGCTGAAGGTCTACGAGATTTGTTAAAGAAAAACTATACTCAAGAAACAATTTATCCGGAAACCGAAGTATTATTATTATATGCCGCTAGACTACAATTAGTTAATAATATTATTAAACCAGCCCTGGCGAAAAATATCTGGGTAATAGGCGATCGCCATGATTTATCAACAATTGCTTATCAGGCTGGTGGAAGAGGAGTATCTGAGCAGTTAATTACGAATATTAAGCAGGCTATTATAGGTGATTTTAGTTTTGATTTTTGTCTTTATTTAGATATCGATCCTAAGCAAGGTCTAGAGCGTGCTCGCAGTAGAGGAGAATTGGACCGTATTGAACAAGAAGATCTAAATTTTTTTACTAAAATACGTAATAAATATTTAAAATTAGCTCAAAGCAATCAAAATATTCAAACTATTGATTCTGGGCAGTCTTTAGATAACCTACGAGAAGATATAGAAAAAACAATGGATGAGCGCTATTCATGGTAGAAAAAATGGTAGATATACCAGAGCTTAAGTATATTCATCCGAAAGTCACAGATCTTATTAAAGTAAAAAAGTTACCGAAAGTTTTATTATTAACAGGCTGTAATAATGATATATTAGCTTACGAAATAGCTAGGCAAATCTTAGGCGAGAATACTGTCGATTTAACAATTTTAGGCAAAAACAATGAAAAAATAACTATAGAAGATATCAGAAAGTTATTAGATCAAGCACAACAAACAGCTTATATAAATAATTATAAAGTTTTTATTTTACTTAATATTGAAGATATGGGGGTAGCGGCAACTAATTGTTTATTAAAAACTTTAGAGTCGCCAAATTCTTATAATTATTTTATTTTAACCACTAATAATATTAGCAAGTTATTACTAACCCTCACTAGTCGTTGTTATAAAATAACTACTCAATTTACATTTGAACAAATAATAACATGGTTAACGCTCAATAAAGTACCAGCTAGTGCTCAAGGAGTATTGTTACAGCTTGCTGGTGGCTCACCAACTAAGGCTTTAGATTATTATAATAAAGGTTATTTAGATAAAATAAGCGAGATAAATAGTCTTATTGCTAAGCTATCAAATATAAATTTAATGCAAACTTGTAATGAAATAGTAGATTTATTCAAAATTACTAAAAATAACAAAGATTTTAACATTTCAGAGTTTATCGATCTGGTTAATTACGTTATAATAAAGTTAAATTCTGCTTCTTGTGATGAAAACAAACAGAGAAAAACTCTAGAGTTAATCAAGCATTACAGATATTATATAAACAATAATGTGGTTTTAGATAACATAAATATTATATATAGTATATTGTATGCTATATGCTATTAGCTCTATAAGTTAATTTGTGTATACTAAACTAGATCATTTATAAAGTAATTAAAAGTGTCTAAAAATAGTAATTTTAAAATTCTAGGTAGTATTCTTATGCTCCTAGGCACATGCCTAGGTTCTGGCATGTTAGCTTTGCCTTTAGCTGCAGCAAAGTATAATTATGCAACCAATTTTTTCTATTTGCTTCTTAGCTGGGCATTGATGACTACTGGTGCGTTTGCAATCTTGGAGGTTCATTTATGGATGCCAAGTGGTAGTAATTTATTTACGATGTCCCAACGCACCCTAGGTAAATATGGTAATATCTTTGCTTTAATAACATATTTATTATTATTATATGCTTTAATATCAGCTTATATTGCAGCTTCTGCTGATTTATTTCATGGCTTTGTTTATGTAAATTATGGAATAAACTTCCTTCCTTGGCAGAGTGCTCTCATAGTATTTACATTGTTATTTATTATCATTGCCTTTGGTATACGTATAATCGATCTTACCAATAGACTATTGATGTTTGTTAAGCTAAGCGCTTTTGTTGTCATGCTAAGCTTAATGCTTGCTCATGTTGATTACAATTTATTAACAACAGGGAGCAGTCATCATTACCCAATAAGTACATTCATGGTAATGAATACAGCCTTTGGTTTTGCTATTATTCTTCCCTCTCTAAGAAGCTATCTTGAGGATAACCATAAAAATCTTACGATGACTTTAATAATAGGATGCTTTATTCCATTATTGTTATACACTTTATGGGTATTAGCAGTCCAAGGTTTGCTTCCAAAAGATAGTGAAAATGGCTTGATCAGAATTGCAAATTCTACTAATCCAAATAGCAATTTAATCCAGGCTATAGCATCTTATTCTGGTTTGTCGTTATTAATCACGTTTAGCAAAATTTTTATTAGCATAAGCGCAATAACTTCTTTCCTTGGCGTTGGTTTATGCCTAGTAGATTTTATTAGAGACATTATAAATAATATATATACTATATATTTTATATATCCAAGTAATACTGATAAGCTTTCAGCCAAGATAATAAAAAATTTTATTATTTACGCTTTATCATTTGTTATCCCTTTGTTTGTGGTTCTTTATAATCCTGGTATCTTTATTAAAGCCTTAAGTTATGCTGGTATATTAGTTTTAATTTTCTTAGTATTATTACCTTTAGTTATGATTTATGTGGGACGCTATAAATTAAATTACATTGGTAAAAAATATTTACCCTTTGGCAAGTTGGCAATTATTTTTTTAATATGTTCGACAATTATTCTTCTGGCTTATTCGGTTAATACCATGATAATTTAGATAATTTAGATAATTTGTATAATTTAAACAATATAACTATATGTATATAGACTCGCATTGTCATCTTAATTTATTGGAGTTTACACAAGAATTACCAGATCTTGATTCAGTCTTGGTGCAATGCAGAGTTGAGGAAATTGAACATCTATTATCAGTTTCAACAAGACTGCAAGATTTCCAAGAGTTGCTGGATATAGCCTTATCTCATTCCCATATATCAATTTCAGCCGGTATTCATCCTAATGAAGAAGAAGTAAATCCAGAAGAATATAATATATTATTAGATCAAGCCAGTAATAAAAAAGTTATAGCCATTGGTGAAACTGGTTTAGATTATTATCGAACAGAAGAAAAACAAGACTGGCAACATGCTCGATTTATTAATCATATAGAAATAGCTAAAAAACTACAAAAACCATTAATTATTCATACGAGAAACGCTTCTGAAGATACAATAAAATTACTAAAAACTCATAATGCACGAGATGCTGGTGGAATTATGCATTGCTTTACTGAGACATGGGAAGTTGCTAAACAAGCTTTAGATTTGGGGTTTGACATTTCATTATCAGGCATAGTAACTTTCAAAAATGCCACTCAAATTCATGAGGTTGCACAAAAAGTCCCTATTAATAGATTGCTAATTGAAACAGATTGCCCTTATTTAGCTCCTGTTCCACTACGTGGTAAGGCTAATTTCCCTCAATATATTAAACATACTGCAGCTTATATTGCTCAATTACGCAATATAGATATAAAAGTCTTAGCCAATGAAACTACACAGAATTTTTATCGTTTATTTAAAAGTGATTGATCTTGTTTGGTCTATTATGTATAGTATGTTGGATTGATTAAGCGACACCGCTAAGCATTTTTAAATATGAAAAATATAATATTATCAGCTATCTTTACTCTTGGTTTTTGTATGCTTAGTGGATGTGCTACTATTTTCACATCTGATCAAAATATCAATCTAAAAGTTGTAGACTCTGTAACCCAGTCTGATCTTACTAATTTTACCTGCTTATTGACAGACGGCAGTGGAAATCAAATTACTTTCAAAACTAGCCCATCTGTTATAGCTTTATCTAAAGGGCATAATGGTATTATTGTTAATTGCAAAAAAGTTGGCTATCATCAATTAAATATGGCTGTAGGTGAAAATTTTAATGTTGTTACTGTAGTCAATCTTTTATTCTGGCCTGGTTTCATTGTAGACGCAGCCACGGGTGCCTATAAAAAGTATCCATCTCACTATATTGTCAATATGGAAAAAGGTTAATTATTACCTACTGTCTTTTGTGAATTATGACATTCCCGCTGTGAAACAGCAGGAATGTATATAAGAAATTAAGTTTTTTCACATTTTGCATCTACACCTACTTCAGCAAAAACTTCGATGATATCTTTTTGGCTATATTTTAAGCTTTTAGCAGCTTTAGTTATGCCACAAGCAGCTTTATTAAAATCAGCATTTTCTGTCCAATATAATTGATTTGCGATTACAAAAGTTCGATAAGCTTTTGGCAAGGTCCAATTATCGCGATTAGCTAACAGATAAAAGGCTTTATTAAACACACCAGAGCTATGATGTACATCTACAGAGTTATCATAATCTTTTGCATTATCAATAGAGTCTCCATCTTTTGTTGGATCAGCAAAGTAACGTAATGCGCCATCACCTTTGAAGATACTTGCACCTACCATCCAATCATTTCTTTCTGTTTTAGGTTTTTTGCTATTCATAAAGTATTTTGCTGCTTCCCCAGATATATCTGAAAAAGATTCGTTAATACCACCAGTTTGCCCTCGGTAGATTAAACCAGAGTTTTGTTCAGTGAAACCATGGCTAACTTCGTGAGCGATTACATCTAATGATACAAGCGGGTAGAATCTTGTGTTACCATCTCCAAATAGCATTATACTACCAGTCCAATAAGCATTTTCGTGTTTTTTACCAAAATGAGGAAATAATTTTAATGTTGAGTTTAAGGGTTGCACGTTAAACCAATCTTTATACATTTGAAATACAACCTCACCAAAATAATGGGCATCATTGATAGGAGAATATGCTTCATTTATTTCTTTATAAGTATTTTCTGGAGTGGAATCCTCCGAGCATTTAAATTGGTGAAGTATGGCTCCATTAGTATTATAACCAGACTTATGTCTTTTATCATAGGTTTGAACATGCTCACTCTTCATTTCACATTTTTCTTTAGTTTTAGTGATCTGTAATAAATTATAATCCCGGCCAAAGTAATACTTACCAGTTTTTTTATTTCCTCCAGGTCCTTCTGCTTCTTTGTAATCTAAAGATGTCAGACCATCCCATTTTTCAATGATCTCACCAGAATTAGCATTAATAATAAAATAAGGCCGCCCAGGGTTATCTACATTGTCGATAAAAAAATTTATAATATAAACTAGCTCGGCAATATTGCTTGCATCAGTTTTAACAAACAAATTAATTTTTTTATCTAATATATCTGTTTCTTTTGATATATTTAAACTATTCTTAGCTATTGTAAGAGCTTGGTTTTCAGAAATTTTTGTTTGCATATCTGATAGATCATTTTCAATATTTAAAAATAAATTACCAGAGAAGCTATTATTATCCTCTGAGACTATAGAAGCATTCCAAACAGGTATATTTTTAAAATATTGTCTAATTCGATGTTTAACTTCTCCTGAGGGCAAAGTCACTGTTTTTACTATATTTAGTTTATATTCTCTTGAGAAATTAGTAATTGGTTGATTATTTAAAATTAATTCAGTTGCCGAAAAAGAAAGCTGAGAGACAAAGAGACATGATGTACAGATAAAGCTGGTTAGTCGCAACACTTTAATATTATATTTTTCAAACATAGCATTCTCCATGATGAGATGAATATTCTAGATATTCTAAATATTTAAAACATCTATTATTTTAAGTTTATGTTCAGTTCTTTTAAAATTGCAAGAAAGATCTTTGTATGCGCATATACCTAGCTTACTTAATCGTAGAATAGGTATACGAAGGTTAAACTTGGGAGGATATATGTTTAAGCGTAACTTATTGATTATGGGTATGTTAGCCTTATTTTTATTACCTGCAGAAAGTGCTTTAGCGGGACATCATGATAGAAGTAATTTTTTTATCAGTTTTGGAGTTGGCCAGCCAAATCATAATTATTATCAGTATAGAAATCCATTCTATAATAGTTATCCTTATGGTTATTCTTATGGAGCACCTGTTATAATGGAAAGAAGGTACTATAATACAGAGCCGTATTATAGTAACTATAATAAGTATTATAATGAGTACTATAACAATAACCATCGCAGGCATTTTAGATGGTAAAAAAGTGATACAAAGTAAACATAAATAGCGACTATGAGCTTAACGGACGAGCAATTATTATTAGAGATACAACAAGGTGATAGAGATGCTTTTGCTACATTAGTGAATCGACATAGTAAAAAATATTATCGTTTTGCTTATCTTTATTTAAATAGTAAGCAAGAAGCTGAGGATATAGTACAAACAGCTTTTTTAAAGCTATGGGCAGAGCCTGGTAAGTGGCAGACTAATAGAGAAGTAAAATTTAATACGTGGTTTTACCGTGTAATAATAAATTTGGCTTTAGATAGAAACAAGAAAAAGATGCCAGAATTATTAGGATGGTTATGGCGAGACAAGGAAGTAGATGATGATGCGCAAGCAGTGGCGCAAGACATAACCCGAGCAATCGATAAATTGCCAAAACGACAAAAACTGGCTTTAACTTTATGTTTTTATCAAGGCTACACAAAAGCAGAAGCAGCAAAAATAATGGCGATAACACAAAGCGCTGTGGAAGCTTTAAACATGAGAGCCAAGCGCAGCTTAGCTAAAATATTATTAAAAGATGATGGTAATTAATATGGATGATTATAAGTTAAATAGTATCCTAGAGAGTCGCACATATGATGAGTGCAGCCCTGATTTTGCAGAGCAAATTATTGCGAAGAGTGAAAAGATAGAACAAAAAACTTGTCTATATACACCCTGGGTAACTTGGATGACTATAGGCTCAGTAGGCGCTTGTGCTTTTGTCTTAGGTATTTGGGTTGGCTTGAAATACCCTAGCACTCAAATTATCAATTCTAATGAGCCTGATAGTGATAGTTTACAAATTGCTGAGCAGGATAAAAATGAATATCTTGTTTTTGATGAAGAAGCACCCATTGAATTAGAGGAGCTATAAATATAACAGTTCATGACTTTTCTCACGGTTTTGTTTAGAATTTAGCTCAGCAAAGTATATCCCGTAGTATGGCATGCAGATATACCGCATTGAATAAATACTGATATAAAATTAATCGCACATAGACCAACTATTATCCAAGATAAAATAGTTGCACACAATTTTAAATCGGGATATTCATCGCTGTTTTGGTTAGTATTTTTTGTTAAAAATATTAGATCAAAAGCTAATAATAATAAGATGAACATGCTAATTAAAAACGACCAAATTGGCATATGAATACCGAAAAATGCTGAACCAACCCAAGCGTGACCTTTGGTCCCGCAAATATCTAATAAACTTTGTTTTATGCTTACTGCTAATAACAAAGCAGTAAATAATAAACCTATCCCGGTATATTTCAAGCGGTTAAAGCCCTTAAAATGCATAATTGCAGCATAGGCTACCCCTAAGAAACATAATCTTTGGCAAAGACAAAGTGGGCAAGGTAACTCAGAATCAAAATATTGGAAATACATAGCTGTAATAATAACAACCATTATTAAAGCTATAATGGCTAACCATAATAAATAACTTAAGCGATAGTAACTACGGTCAGGGGATCTAAAGAGTTTTTTTGCCATGATAAATAAGTCCTTTTATTTATGTTATTTTAATTTATATAGTTAACCAAGGCATGGAAAAGCCGTATTGTGGATTATAAATATGATCTAAAAACCATGGTACAAAAATAGCTATTGTTAACAAACAGAAAAATAAAGAAATTTTTTCATAATGTCTCAAACCAAAGAGCATGCTTAGTAGTAAAAAGCCAAACATTGTTAGCATCATAAGTTAATCCATTTAATTTGTATTGTAATTAATTGTAATTATATAAAGAATTATTAACTATTATAGCTAAGTAATTTAAAATTGTTAGGCAGAGTAATAAACTTGTTTTGATAGTTTGTTTAACCCATGATTATGAAATATAATCTCTGTCAAACTTAATTTAAACTTAAAGTCAATAACTAGAAAAATAATCATGAAAATTGCCATCTTATCTCGTAATGCAAACTTATATTCTACTAAACGATTAGTCGAGGCGGCAGAAAATGCAGGGCATACGGCAGAAGTTTTTGATTATCTACGTTGTTATTTGAATATTACAGCTGATAAGCCTACTGTTCATTATAAAGGCAAAGTTTTAGGAGCTTTTGATGCAGTGATCCCTCGAATTAGCTCTAAACGTACCTTTTATGGAACAGCCATGCTTAGACAGTTTGAGACATTGAATACTTATACTTTAAATTCTTCTATAGCCATTACTCGTTCACGAGATAAATTACGTTCTTTGCAATTATTATCACGGGCAGGGGTAGATTTACCAAAAACTGGTTTTGCTAATAATATTAATGACACTGATGATTTGATTAAAACTGTAGGTGGTGCACCCTTAATTATTAAACTTATTGAAGGCACTCAAGGTGTAGGGGTTGTTCTAGCTGAGAATATAACATCTGCCCAGAGTGTTATTCAGGCATTTAGAGGAATAAATGCTAATATTATAGTACAAGAGTATATTGAAGAAGCTAAAGGCTCAGATATACGTTGTTTTGTTATTGGTGATCGAGTTGTTGCTGCTATGAAAAGACAGGGAGCACCTGGTGACTTTCGATCTAATTTGCATAGAGGTGGCACGGCAATAGAAATAAAACTAACTAAAAAAGAGGATGAGGCCGCAGTCAAAGCTGCTAAAACGATGGGGTTACGATGTGCAGGTGTAGATATTTTACGTTCTAACAAAGGACCTTTAATTTTAGAAGTTAATTCGTCCCCCGGTTTAGAGGGTATTGAAAAAGCCACAGGGATAGATATAGCTAATAAAATAATAAAGCATATTGAAAAAGAGATTAAAAAAGTGCGCAGTGGAAAAAAAGAGCCTTACCATGGCTAAATAAGAGAGATTAAATGGCTGATCTAAATGAAGATTTGCATATTTTAGGAGAAGTAATTAAACCAGGCGAACATAAGGAAATTCTTATGCCGATGCCTAAATTATATATCGGCTCTCCTTTGTTTTCTCATGTTCATGTTATTAATGGTAAAAAACCTGGTCCTATTTTAGGCCTTATTGCTGCCTTACATGGCGATGAGCTAAATGGTATTGAAATAATCAGAAAAATATTAAAAATTAGAAAAATTAAAGAAATTAATGGCTGTCTCATAGCTATACCAGTTGCTAATGTTCATGGATTTGTTTATCAACAACGCTATCTCATGGATCGCAGAGATCTCAATCGCTCTTTTCCTGGTACAGAAAATGGTTCTTTAGCTGCAAGAATCGCTCAGTTATTCTATAAAGAAATTATTGTGAAATGTACTCATATTATAGATTTCCATACTGGTTCATTACACCGGAGTAACTTGCCACAAATCAGAGGAAATATAGACAATAAAGATATCCGCAAATTAGCGATGATTTTTAATCCGCCTGTCATATTAAATGCAAAAACTCGTGATGGCACTTTAAGAGCTGTGGCTAATGATTTAAAAATAAAACTCTTAGTTTATGAAGCGGGAGAAGCATTACGACTCGAGCAAACAGCTATAAAATTTGGAGTCAGAGGGACTATTAATATCATGACTCATCTAGGCATGATTAATAAAGATTTTATTAGTAGCTATACAACAAATATACCATCGTTGATTTGTGAAAGTAGTGCGTGGATTCGAGCACGACATAGTGGATTATTTACTGGAATAAAAAAACTGGGCAACTCGGTAAAAGCTAATGAAGTTTTAGGATCGATCGCTAATCCTATGAGTTATCATGAAAAATATATTCGTACCCCTATATCGGGAATAATTTTTGGTATTAATAATAGTCCGTTAGTTCACGAGGGTTCTGCATTATTTAACATTGCTTCACCAGAAAAAATGACGCGTAAACAAATGGCATTACTAGAATTATTAGATAATGAAGAAGTAGAAAGTTTAGTGGAGCGTGGTGGTCATGGAGAATAAGCAAAAAATTTTTATCGGATGGAAAGAATGGTGTGCTTTGCCGGATCTTAATATTATGTATATTCGGGCTAAAATAGATACAGGTGCTAAAACATCTTCTTTACATGCTTATGATATCCACGAGTTTTACAAAAGAAATCAAAAATATGTTAGCTTTAACATTCACCCTATACAAAATAATGAAAAAATAAGTATTCCTACCACTGCTAAGATTATAGATGAACGTTATATTATGAGTTCTAATGGTCATAAAGAATTACGTTATGTCATTGCGACTAATTTAATTCTGGGAAGTAAAAAGTTTTTAATACAATTAACTTTATCTAATCGAGATCCACTTAGGTATCGTATGTTGTTAGGCAGGGATGCTTTGACAAATAATTTTATTATAGATCCTGGTAAAAGTCACTGCTTAGGACGACAATCTAATTTAATAGTTAAGAAATTTTATTTAAGTCATCATAAATAACAGAATATATATCATGACAACTTCAAAAAATTTAAAAAACTCAAAAAAGAAAACTAAGCAGCCAGAAAAATTTGGTACTTTGCTGGGGCTCGCACCTGGTAATGTTGAAGTTTATTCTTCTGATTATGATAATATGGAGTTGCTTTGTAATCGGCAGTCATTAAGAAATTATGTCGATGGCATTTTCATGGGATACAAATGGCAGTGTGTAGAGTTTGCAAGGCGCTGGATGTATCTTAACTATGGTTATGTTTTTGATGATATTTCCATGGCTTATGATATATTTAATTTGAAAACAGTAAGAAATATTCATACCAGTGAAATTTTACCGCTTAAATCATTTCGAAATGGATCCAAAAGACGACCTGAGCCTGGGTGTATGTTGATCTGGGCAGAAGGTGGTGAATTTCAAGTCACTGGCCATGTGAGTATAATTACAGAAGTTTCTAATGATTGTGTTTATATTGTTGAACAAAACGTTGATCATACTATTTGGCCTAATAACCGTAATTATGCCAGGGAGTTAAAAGCCAGCACGGATGAATATGGCGGGTTCTGGATAGCCTGCGATCGCCATGATACCGAAATTTTAGGTTGGGTTATGCAAACAGCAGATAGCAAATACGCAGAAAAACCTCTTGCTATTAATAAGCAACTATTTAAAGTAAAATTAAATGAATTAGAAGATATATCAAATCATGAGAAATCTTGGTTAAATATTGCTAACGATGACGAAGCTGCTTATGTGAAAGCTATGCTCGGTCATAAATTAGTCAATGATTCTGCTGATGAAAATAAATTTTTTTGTATCAGCAAAACAACCGATCAGGAATTAAAGCATGCTAGTAATGAATTGCACGCTATGTTTATGCATGCTACAAATTTGGTACTTCAAGATAATAATTTATTTGAAAAATTTAGCATTCCTAAAGTAGTATGGCCACGAATCCAGAGCTCATGGGATAATCGTCGCAATGAAATGATCACCGGCAGGTTTGATTTCTCTGTGACAACTAAAGGAATCAAAGTTTATGAATATAATGCTGATTCTTCTTCGTGCTATATGGAATGCGGAAAAATACAAGGTAAATGGGCCGAGCATTTTGGTTGTAATCTTGGCGAATGTGCGGGAGATGAGCTCACTGAAAAATTAGTAAATATTTGGGAAGATAGTACTGTTGATCAGACGGATGGTTTATTGCACATTATGTTAGATAATCATCCTGAAGAACTTTACCATGGCTTATATATGAAATCAGCCATAGAAGAAGCTGGAATAAAATGTAAAATTATTCATGGCTTAGACGGCTTAAAGTGGAATTCTGAAAATAAAATAGTAGACGAAGACAATAATGAACTTAGATGGGTATGGAAGACATGGGCATGGGAAACTGTTTTGGATCAAATTCGAGAAGAATGTGATTCTGTAAGTTACGATAAAACAAAACCAAGGTTAGTCGATGTCTTATTAAATGACAATATTATAGTTTATGAGCCTTTATGGACTTTAATTCCTAGCAATAAAGCAATATTGCCTATTTTATGGGAAATTTATCCTAATCATAGATATTTATTAAATTCACAATTTAATTTAAACGAAGAATTAATACAAAGTGGCTATGTTACTAAGCCTATAGCTGGCAGATGTGGTTGGAATATTAATATATTTGATAAAAATAGCACGTTAATTAATCAAACTGATGGTAGATTTCATAAACAGGAACAAATTTATCAAGAGTTATTCCCATTAGCTAATATAGATAATAAGTATAACGTTCAAATAAGTACTTTTACAGTAGCAGGAAGCTACGCTGGTTCTTGTGCACGTGTCGATAAAACTCTTGTTGTAACTACAGATAGCGAAATTTATCCACTGAGAATTGTAGACGATCAAGAGATTCTAGCAGAGTAGATACCTAACTTCTCAACAAAGCCTGTAAAACCTAAATTTATAGTTGCTATAAAAGACCAATCTAGAATAGTATATATAATAAATATTTATTTTAAACTCCAGATAGTATGCTTATAGAGAACGAAATCAAACTTGACTTCAAAGATGTTTTAATCAGGCCCAAACGCAGCACTTTAACTTCTCGTTCAGAAGTTGATTTAATCCGCAAATATTATTTTAAGACAGCTAATAAGTCATGGGAAGGTATACCTATTATAGCTGCTAATATGGATCACACAGGTACGATGTCTGTAGCTAAACAGTTGTCCCAACAAAAACTAATGACTGCGATTTATAAATTTGCTAATCAAAAAGAATGGCAAGATCTCATTAATGAGCAACCTGAAGTATTAAATTATACGTTTATTAGCACGGGTATCAAAGACGAAGACTATGCTAATTTATGTATCCTACTAGAGTTTTTACCTATTCAATTTATTTGTATTGATGTAGCCAACGGATATTCTGAATATTTCAGTAATTTTATTGCTAAAGTGCGCGACAAATTTCCTGACAAAATTATCATGGCTGGCAATGTTGTGACTGGTGAAATGACTGAGCAGTTGATCTTATCAGGTGCTGACATAGTAAAAGTTGGAATAGGTCCTGGATCAGTATGCACAACACGCAAAAAAACAGGTGTAGGCTATCCACAACTTTCGGCTATTATCGAATGCTCTGATGCTGCTCATGGATTAGGTGGATTAGTCTGTGGCGATGGTGGTTGTGTTGTTCCAGGTGATGTTATTAAGGCTTTTGCCGCTGGGGCAGATTTTGTCATGTTAGGTGGTATGCTCTCTGGCCATGATGAATGTTCAGGGGAAATCTTTGAAAAAAACGGCAAACAATTTAAGCGTTTCTATGGAATGTCTTCAGCTGAAGCAATGCATAAATATTATGGTAAAGTTGCCGATTACCGCTCAAGTGAAGGCAAATCTGTTGATGTTCCTTATAAAGGGCCCGTCTTAGCGACTATTGGTGATATACTAGGGGGATTACGTTCTGCTTGTACCTATGTCGGCGCTAGAAAACTAAAAGAGCTTAGTAAATGCACGACGTTTATCAGAGTATCTCAGCAGTTGAATGATTCGTTTAATCATTACGAATAACAGAAAATAATCTTTTTTTTCTATTTTTTTGCTATAACAGTTGGATAAATTTTCCGTGAATCATAGATATATTGAAT
>JAGOUU010000085.1 GCA_018061105.1 Gammaproteobacteria bacterium | reverse complement strand
AGTGAAAAAGAAAGTGAGTTTAATGAAAATTATCAAGCACAGTTAAAGCATTATGAGTTTTTAGTAAAAAATTACTATGCTGATTTAATATCAAAACAATATTATCAGATAAAATCTGCGCTATATTATCCGATTGAAAAAAAATTAATTTTATTAGAGAATGTTAGCGTGCATGAAAAAATTATGTAATATTTTGCTGGTATTATTTATGTTGTTTGCTACATGTTGTTCCAAAAATTCAGGCTTAGTAAATATTTTAGATATAAATAATAATATAATTATAGATCTTAAGTATGCTACGAAGGATAATTTTTTACATAAAAATATTTATCAATCAACAGAAGCAAAATTACTAAAAGACGTTGCTGACGCGCTAGATAAAGCTCAAGAAGAATTCAAAACTCATGGAGTTGGTTTAAAAGTTTGGGATGCGTATAGGCCATTAGAGGCACAGAAAGCTATGTGGGCAACATTGCCAGACGAGCGCTATGTCGCTAATCCGGCTATGGGTGGGCGTCATACCAGAGGGACAGCTGTAGATGTTACTTTAATAGACTTGGCTACTAATCAAGAATTAGCAATGCCTACTGAGTTTGATAATTTTACCGAAAAGGCTCATCGCGAGTACTCTTATTTAGATTCTAAAATAAAAGCAAATGTTGAGTTATTAGAATCCATTATGCATAAACATGGATTTATAGGTTTGCCCACAGAGTGGTGGCATTTTGATTATCATGATTGGGAGTCTAGGCCTGTCATAGTGGACTAGGAAATCAGAGCCCTGGTACTTAATACATAAGATATAACTCTACATAGAGTATAAATAAAAAATTGCCCCAGCTATTATAATCAACATAACAGTAGCAATTGCTAAGCCGTCAGAAAAGTCATTGGGTCTATTGCCTTCGTTGTCTATAAAATTATTAACATCGTTTTTATTGCTCATAGGGTATTTAATAGATATATTTATATAAGATTATTAAAAAACATTATACCAAATTTTTATTGCTTCGCATTTTGTTTTTTAGCAAAATATTAATTATTAAACTATATAATATTTATAATATTTATAATATTTATAATATTTATAATATTTATAATATTTTATAAATAATATTATAACTTAGGTAAGTTTATGACTATTAAAATTAAATCAAAATTCATAATATTAAGTTTTTTATTGAGCTTTATTAATATAACCCAAGCTCAGACTCAAACTCAAACAATGGCTTTGCCTGAGTTAACAGAAATTATCGAAAAAAATACCCCTGCTATTGTTAATATAAGTACTTCGCATAGTTACAGTAACTATAAAAAATTAATTAAATTGCCTCCTGAATTAGAAGGCACCCCACAAGGTGAATTATTACGCAGATTTTTTGAAGAGCAGGATGATTCCCAAAACAAAGATGAAACACTCTCTTTAGGCTCAGGTACGTTAGTATCAAAAGATGGCTATATAGTCACTAACCAACATGTTATTAATAATGCCGATCGAATCATAGTTAAATTAGCTGATAAAAGAGAATACCCGGCAAAGCTAGTTGGATCAGATACTAGTACAGATTTAGCTTTAATTAAAATTAATGCGAATGATCTGCCCTATGTAGCTCTTGGTGATTCAGATAAATTAAAAGTAGGCGAATGGGTAGTGGCTATTGGTTCACCGTTTGGTTTTGAGCATTCAGCAACTGCAGGAATAATCAGCGGCAAGGGCAGAAGTATAGGCAAAGAGCGCTTTGTCCCATTTTTACAAACTGATGCGGCTATCAATCCAGGTAACTCTGGTGGGCCTTTATTCGACATGAGTGGAAATGTTATTGGGATTAATTCGCAGATTCTCAGCAAATCTGGTGGTTACCAAGGGCTATCTTTTGCTATACCATCGAATGTCTTAAGAAACGTTATAAGTCAGCTTAAGGATGTTGGTTTTGTCTCTCATGGCTGGCTTGGAGTAGCTTTTCAAGAGATGAATTCTGAATTAGCTAAGTCTTTTAATTTAGATCGTGCCTATGGTGCGTTAATTGCTAGTATTGTGGATGATTCCCCTGCAACAAGAGCCGGTCTAAAAGTAGGGGATATTATTTTAAAACTAAATGATGAAACAATTCTCAATGCTACTCAGCTACCAGCTATAGTAGGTAACACCAAACCAGGTACTGTAGTCAAGTTAACTGTCTTTCGATCTGGTAAAACACAGGACGTTAATATAACAATTGGCCAATTAGAGCAGGATGAAATTAAAAAAGCTGACGGCTATAAGAATAAAGAACAAAAGTCTGCGGATGAAACAAAATATGATCGCTTAGGGCTAAAAACTCGTGAGCTTATTGAAAGTGAACGTGCCAAATTTGGTATACCCAAAGGTGGTGTATATATTAGTAAAGTTGACAGTGCTGGAATAGCTGAAAATCTTGGATTAACCGAGGGGTTAGTGATTTTGACTCTAGATATGAAAGATGTCATGGATGTAAAAGGCTATGAGGCTATTGTCAAAAGTTTGTCTCCTGATAAATGGGTATCAATTTTAGTGAAAAATGATTCTGGAAGTAAGCGTTATTTTGCCTTCAAAATAACTAAATAACATGGTATGCTGACAGCAGCTTGTAACTACTGATAAATCATTTAATCATTATTCATGCAAAATATAAGAAACTTTTCGATCATTGCCCATATTGATCACGGCAAATCTACGTTATCAGATCGTCTTATTCAATACTGTGGCGGTTTATCTTCAAGAGAGATGTCTGCCCAAGTTCTTGATTCGATGGATCTCGAAAAAGAGCGTGGAATCACTATTAAAGCCCAAAGTGTTAGTTTGAATTATAAAGCTAATAATGGCGAGACTTATCAATTAAACTTTATTGATACGCCTGGCCATGTGGATTTTTCTTATGAAGTCTCACGTTCTTTGTCTGCCTGTGAAGGGGCTTTATTAGTAGTAGATGCAGGACAAGGCGTAGAGGCTCAAACTGTGGCTAATTGTTACACTGCTATAGAACAAGATCTCGAAGTAGTACCTGTATTAAATAAAATTGATCTACCTCAAGCTGATCCGCTTCGAGTGGCACAAGAAATAGAAGATATCATAGGTATAGATGCTACAGATGCCAGACAAGTAAGTGCAAAAACTGGAATTGGTATTCATGAATTGTTAGAAGATATTACTATAAAAATACCACCGCCAGCAGGGGACGAATCAGCGTCGCTACAAGCTTTGATTATTGACTCCTGGTTTGATAGTTATCTTGGAGTCGTGTCTTTAGTACGTGTAAAAAATGGTATTTTATCAAAAGGTGAAAAGATTCAAGTAATGTCAACAGGACGGACTTATTACGCTGATAGTTTAGGAATTTTTACTCCGAAACGTGTAGAAACTAATAAATTATCTACGGGCCAAGTTGGTTTTATTGTAGCTGGTATTAAAGATATTCACGGCGCACCAGTGGGTGATACTATTACTACCGCAAAGAATCCCTCTGAAAAGCCGTTACCGGGTTTTAAAAAAATTAAACCGCAAGTTTATGCAGGTATGTTTCCGGTGTCATCTGATGATTATGAAAGTTTTCGTGATGCATTGGATAAGTTAAGTCTTAATGACGCTTCTTTATTTTTTGAACCTGAGAATTCACAGGCTTTAGGTTTTGGTTTCCGTTGTGGTTTCCTAGGATTGTTACATATGGAAATTATCCAAGAGCGTCTAGAGCGTGAATACGACTTAGATTTGATCACTACAGCTCCCACTGTAGTATATAAAATAATAACTACTAAAGGCGAAGAATTATTAATTGATAACCCCTCTAAATTACCGGCTACTAATTACATAGAAGAAATGCAAGAGCCTATTGCTGATGTAAGTATTTTAGTGCCACAGCAATTTTTAGGTGTAGTAATTACACTTTGTATTGAACGACGGGGTATTCAAACTAAAATGGAGTACGTGGGAAGACAGGTGTCTTTAAGCTATGAAATCCCTATGGCAGAAGTGGTACTAGACTTTTTTGACAGGCTAAAATCCGTAAGTAGAGGTTATGCTTCGTTAGACTATCATTTTAAGAGATTCAGTCCGGCACCTTTAGAAAAATTAGATGTCTTAATTAATGGTGAAAAAGTTGATGCTTTAGCATTAATTGCTCATCGTGAGCAATCACAATACAGAGGTCGGCAATTAGCCGAAAAATTACGTGAATTAATCCCGCGACAAATGTTTGATGTGGCTATCCAAGCAGCAGTCGGTAACAATATTATTGCTAGGACCACAGTAAAAGCCTTACGTAAAAATGTGACTGCAAAATGCTACGGTGGAGATATTAGTAGAAAACGTAAATTATTAGAAAAACAGAAAAAAGGTAAAAAGCGGATGAAGCAGGTCGGTAATGTCGAAATCCCACAAGAAGCTTTTTTAGCTGTCTTAAAAGTCGATAAAGATTAAGATATAAAAAATAATATGCGACAACCGCAAAAATATTTAGAACAAAAAATGGGTTATTGTTTTAATAACCAAAAATTAATTACTCAGGCTCTTACTCATCGTAGTTATTCTGAGCAAAATAATGAACGTTTTGAGTTTTTAGGCGATGCTATATTAGGCGCTGTTATTGCTCAGGAATTATATAATAAATTTACTTATGCATCAGAAGGTGAATTATCACGCCTAAGATCAAGTCTAGTTAATGCTGATACTCTGAATATTGTAGCTGGTGAATTTGAAATAAGTAAGTATATATTATTGGGAGAGGGTGAGCTCAGAAGTGGAGGGCTGCAACGAGTCTCTATTTTGGCAGACTGTGTCGAAGCCATTATTGCGGCTATTTATCTAGACAGTGATTTTGAGACATGTAAGCAAATAGTGCTCAAATGGTATAATAATAAGTTTAACGATCCAAAAATTGCTGAAATATCAAAAGATGCTAAAACCATTCTTCAGGAGTGGTTACAAAGACGCCAGTATGATTTGCCAGTTTATACTGTTATATCCCAAACTGGTAATGCGTATGAGCAGATTTTTGTCGTAAAATGTACTTTAAATAAATTAAATATTACTACCGAAGGTGATGCGAAAAGCCGTCGGAAAGCTGAACAGACTGCTGCTGCTCGGGCAATGGATTTAATTGTAAGTAAAAAAATTAAATAATTAAAATAAATTAAATTTAAAAAATGTTAAAAAAATACAGCTGTGGCTACGTAGCTATAATTGGCAAACCAAATGTAGGTAAATCTACTTTATTAAACCAATTTTTACAGAAAAAAATTAGTATTACTTCGAATAAACCGGAGACTACGCAAAAGCAAATACTGGGCATTAAAACAACTGAAGATTATCAAGTTATATTTGTAGACACGCCCGGGTTGCATGAAAATTTATATAAAAAACAAAAAAATATTCTCAATAAATATATGGGTCGTGCGGTTTCGCAAGCTTTACGAGAAGTAGATTTAATATTATTTGTTGTTGCTGGTGATCGCTGGAGCCCGGATGACGAGGCAGTATTAAAAGCTATTGAAGATAATAATACTAAAAATCATACAAGTATTCCTGTTATCTTAGTGGTTAATAAAGCTGATTTAGTAAAAAACAAAGAAGATTTATTCCCGTTTACCGATAACATTAAAAATAAATATAACTTTACTGAAATATTTTATACTTCCGCTCTGAAGAAAAACGGCTTAGGTAATTTAGAGCAAAAAATAATTGACTATCTACCCACTGTTAATAATCCCCAGGAATTTTATTTCGAGAGTGATCGGTTAACTGATCAGAATAATCGTCAACTTACTGCTGAAATCATTCGAGAAAAAGTTATCCGTTTGTTTGGTGCTGAAGTTCCCTATAGTATAGCTATAGAAATTGAAAACTTTAGTCTTGCTAAGACTAAAGATGATCAAGAATTAGTAAGAATAAGTGCGATTATTTGGGTAGAAAAATCAGGCCAGAAGACAATAATTATTGGTTCTAATGGAGAGAAAATCAAAGAAGTTGGGCGAAGCGCTAGAGTTGATCTAGAAAAATTATTCTATACCAAAGTTTTTCTACAATTATGGGTTAAAGTAAAATCTAATTGGTCCGACAATGAGCAAGCGTTAAAAAGTTTAGGATTTAATTCTTTTGATTAAATTTGACTTAATTTCTGCTTATTTAATCCATG
>JAGOUU010000001.1 GCA_018061105.1 Gammaproteobacteria bacterium | reverse complement strand
AGCATCAAGCCAACCATCCTTGGCGAAGGTATATTATCAACTACAAAAAGCCCCTTATAGTTAGCCTACACAAACAGGAACTTTCTAATTTGGATAAAACCGGATCTTTCTAAATTGGCTTGACATATATTTAGGTAATATTTAGGTAAAATTAGGCTAATGTTACAAAATTACGGATAAATTATCAATAAGTTACCTTAGGAATCCCCTCATTTTCAGGCCTATTTGATGAAGAGTTAGAAAATGAGGGGATCTATAAGATAAGTTACAATTTAATTATAGCGTTATAAGCCTCTAAGGCCAGCTCTCGAGAAAGCTTTAAATCTATAATAGGCTTAGGATATGTCTTGCCCAAAATAATTCCTGCAGATTTCAATTCGTCTTCAGGGGCCTCCCAAGGCCTAAATAAAAATTTACTGTTTAATTTTGCCAATTCTGGGACGTATTTTCTCGTATAAATCCCTTCTGGATCAAACTTTTCACCCTGAGTAACCGGATTAAAAATTCTAAAATACGGCGCGGCGTCAGCTCCTGAGCCAGCCACCCATTGCCAGCTAGCACTATTATTAGCTAAATCAGCATCGACTAAGCAATCCCAAAACCAGTCTCGCCCATGATGCCAATGGAGTAATAAATTTTTAACTAAAAACGAGCCCACAACCATTCTAACACGATTGTGAATATATCCCGTTTGCCACAATTCCCGCATACCTGCATCGATTATGGGATAACCCGTTTGACCCGTTTGCCAAGCTTTAAGAAACTTTTTATTCTGTTTCCAAGGAAATTTATCAAATTTTGTTCGAAAATTTTTATTAGCTAAATCAGGAAAATGATAGAGTAAATAATATGAAAATTCTCGCCATGCTATTTCTTTTAAATAGGTCTGCGCCCCCTCACCAGTACGATCAGAACGTTTTACCACTGCATGATAAACCTGCTGCGGGGAGATCTCACCGAAATGTAGATACGGCGACAATCGGGAAACTCCATTTAGACCTGGAAAATTTCTATTTGTTTTATAATCGGGTAAATTGTTTTTTAAAAAATTTTCTAATTGTTTGTTTGCTGCTTTTTCACCAACGTCCCAATTTGATATTAACTTAGGCCCCCAGACTGCAGATTCAGATTTTAATAACCGCAAATCATCTAAACTAGTAGGATTATTTTTATCTTTAATTAATATATTTTTTAGCTTATTTTTTTTTAAATCTGATAATCCTAATGGGATATCGGGAGTTAAGGCATTCAAACAGCCATTGTTATAAAATGGCGTATAAACTTTATAGGGTGTTTTATCAGATTTTAAAACAGTAAATGGCTCCCATAGTAATGAACCGTTAAAACTTTTTACTTCTAGTATATGAAAATTATTTTTAAGAAAAATTTTAAGTTCAGAATCTTCTTTTACTCGCCATGGTTCATAGCAACGGTTCCAATAGACTGCCGCAAGTTTTTTATCAATAATAAGCTTACTGATAATATCTTGCGGCTTTCCCTGATAAATATTTAATTTATTATCTAATGAATTGTTTAAATCCTCTAAAGAATGATGTAACCACAATTTACTAGCGGCTCCCATCTTTAAATATTTAACTTGAGGCTCATGCCAAATATAAATAGCAAGAGCCGATCCATTGTTCACAGCTGCAGTCAATGCTGGATTGTCTGCTATTCTTAGATCTTGCCGAAACCAAATGATAGCTGTCACTTGCTTTTGTAGCTTGATGGAAATTTGACAGGACTAACTACCTCGAACTCAGCTATTTCTGCAAGACTTTTTTTTGCGGCTTCTTCCGCCCATTCTTTTTCTTTTTCTTTTTCTGCTTCTCCTGCTAAATATGCTGTCTTTTGTTCTTCTTGTCTTTTCTTATCTTCATCAGCCAGAAAAGCCTCCATCGGCACAAATCCTGGCAGCAAAGTTTTAACTGGACTACTAGTCGGTGATTTAATATCCAGTGTTCTGAGAACATCTGTCCAAGCATGAGTGCTTAACTTGCTTTCAATGATTGAACATGTAGGAGGCGCTCCTGGCGAAGGAGTCCATAAAGGAATGCCAGGAGAAGCTGGCCCTACGGATGATTCTATTGGCATTATAAGTGACGGCTGGGCAACAGGTACATGAGCTTCTGAGTCTTCTGGGCTTTTATCAAGAAGCCGTGCTATTACAGACTCTATACTAGATAATTTTATAGAAGATGAGATAGAAGATAAGTGTAAGTGTAAGTGTCTAATTAATGCACGTAAATTAATATTTGATAATATTAAAACAGCAGCACAGATATTTTTATTAATTGTTTTCTCATCAGAAAATTTGGTAAGCACTAAATGCAAAAATGGTAAATCACTAGAACAAATTTTATCGAAGTTAACTTGATCTATTAATTCAAATTTATCTAAAATTTTGAGCAGCTCTATTATTAATTTCTGTCTGAAATCACTGTGACCAATTTTAGTAATATTTCTTGTAACATCTAGTTTACTAAACTTTAAATAATTTACTATTTTCTCTTGAGTATCAAAAGAAAAAAATATAGTGCACTCTTTTTCAATCGTCCTTAAAATTTTAGCTATCTGCATACATCCTCCTGCAATTATTTATTCTATTAATAGCAACTCTGCTCCTGAAGTTACTTGATCACCTTGTTCAAAATAAATTGACTTTACCACCCCTGTCTTTGGCGCATAAACCGTATGCTCCATCTTCATAGCCTCTAAGATTATCATTGCATCCCCTTGATTGACTTTAGAACCTACGTCTACTGTAATAGCTAGAATCGTCCCAGGCATCGGCGCAGTTATCTCAGCATTCCGCGTATAATTTGTTATTTTTTGTAACTCTAGATCATTATTTTGATTCCCAAACTGAGAAAAAACATATGGGTGGCTATTGTCTTTATTAAATATATATATCTTATCTGAAAGATGAATAATTTTTACTGTAATTTCAAATGAATCCTGATTATTAATAACACAACTAAACTCCAGGTTACAAGCATTATTTAAATAATCAACGTGAAAATTATTACAAATATAATTATTTTTGCCAACTGACGCTAAAAGAGTATTATTTGGAAAATAACTTCTATTCAAAAAAATCTCAGATTTTAAAATCACTAATCTATCAGAACCAAAGTTATAAGTTCTTTCATATTCTGTATTTAATCTATAATTACAAAGATTATTCCATGGATCAGTAAAATTTTTATTGTAATTTATTTTAGATTTATTTGAATATGTATTTAAATATAAAGCAGCAATAACTGAATATAGGCCATCTGACTCAAAATTTATCTCAGAATCTGCGTTAGGAATTAAATTAGGAATTAAATCTTGAATATTTTTGTTAATAAAACTTGTAGAGATTTGTTTATTTATAAAAGCTTTGTGAGATAAACATGCTAATAAAAATTTACTATTAGTTTTTAAATCTATAAGATAAATATTTGATATACAATTTATTAAATTTTGTCTAGCCACTTCTCTAGATTCCCCCCAAGCAATAATTTTTGCTAGCATGGGATCGTAATAAATACTTATGTTATCACCAAGTTTAATTCCGCTATCTATTCTAATATTATTTCTAATATTATTAGAATCTACTGAAACACCATAATCTAAATAATCAATGCGTCCAGTTGCTGGCAAAAAATTATTGTCAACGTCTTCTGCATATAACCTTGCCTCAATAGCATGGCCGTGAATTTTTAAATTAGTTTGATTAAATGGCAATTTTTCACCGTCAGCTATCTTAATCTGAAGCTCTACTATATCTAATTCACAAATTAATTCTGTCACTGGATGCTCTACTTGCAATCTTGTGTTCATTTCCATGAAAAAAAACTGCTCGCCAGCTAATAAAAACTCAACGGTACCTGCTCCAGTATAGTTTACCGCTCTACCAGCTATAAGAGCTTGTTCACCAAGTTTTGAGCGTAGCTCAGTTGAAATATTCGGTGCCGGAGCTTCTTCTATGACTTTTTGATATCTGCGTTGTAAAGAACAATCGCGTTCAAATAGATAAACACCATTGCCATGTTGATCAAAAAGAATTTGAACTTCTACATGTCTAGAAATAGCTAAATATTTTTCTAATATAATATGATCATTAGCAAAACTTTTAATGGCCTCTCGTTTGGCAGCTTGTGCTTCTTTTATAAGATCATCTAGCTTATTGACAATTCGCATGCCCTTACCACCACCACCAGCAGAGGCTTTAATCAAAATAGGAAAGCCTATTTGCTCAGCAGCTTTAAGCAACGTCTCGTCAGATTGATCATCACCATTGTAGCCTGGTAAAATATTTACTCCTGCATCAGTCATAACTTTTTTAGCAGTCGACTTCATTCCCATAGCTAAAATAGCATCAGAGCTAGGACCAATAAAGATTATGCCTAAATTATTAGCTTTTTTTGCAAATTCTGCACGTTCTGATAGAAAACCATACCCAGGATGAATAGCATCACAATGATTATTTTTAGCTATTGATAATATTTTATCAATATTTAAATAAGTCTCACTCGCAGTGATCCCAGACAAACTAAAAGCTTGATCAGCATTTTTTACAAATAAACTATTCTTATCTAGATCAGAATAAACAGCAACAGTTACTATATTTAATTTTTTGCATGTTTTAATAATTCTAACTGCAATCTCACCTCGATTAGCTATTAGTATTTTTTTAATCATGCTTGCACCAATTTGGCGTACGTTTTTCTAAAAAAGCCAATAAACCTTCTTGACCCTCTGGACTCATGCGTAGACGTGCAATTGCTTCTATCCCATATTCTAGACTATAAATCGAGTTATTAATATCTTGTAGCAATTTTTTTACCTGCCGCATAGCTTGCGGGCTATTATTTAATAAAATTGAAACTAATTGATTAGCTTTAAGATCCAAAGCCTCTGGAGTATCAACAATTTCAGATAAAATATTTAACTCTAAGGCACGAGAAGAAGAAATTTTTTCTGCAGTTAGCATATAACGTTTAGCTTGGGTATAACCCATTTTTTTTACTAAATATGGGCTAATAACAGCTGGAACTAAGCCCAATCTGACTTCGGACAAACAAAACTCTGCTGTGCTAATACTAATTGCAAGATCAGTACAGCATATTAGACCTACACCGCCTCCGTAAGCTGGACCATTTATAACAGCAATAGTAGGACAGGAAAATTGGTCGAGTTTATAAAATACCTGAGAGAGTCGTTCAGCATCAGCATAATTTTCTTGATAAGTATAATTTATCATAGCTTGCATTTGATTAAGATCAGCACCAGCACAGAATAACTTACCATTAGCTCTCAGAACTAATATTTTTATATTTTCTAACTTTACTAAATCATCTAATATTTGATTAAGCCCATCAATCATTTTATCATCAAGAGCATTATGTTTTTTTTCACGATTCAGATAAATCGTGGCAACACCTAAGCTATCTATTTGTAATATTAAACCTAAGTCTGCATAATTTTTATTAAAAATTATTTTACATTCTGAAGACACCAAAGGTACTCTCCTCGATTTCTTTGTTGTAACAAACAGATAAGCTTAACCCTAAGACTTGTCTAGTATCAATCGGATTTATAATACCATCGTCCCACAAACGTGCCGAAGAAAAATAGGGATGCCCTTCTAATTCGTATTGTTCCCGAATCGGACTCATGAAACTAGCCCTGTCTTCTGGTGACCATGACTTACCGCTAGTTATTAATTGATCACTTTTAACTTGTGCAAGAACATTTGCCGCCTGCTCCCCGCCCATAACTGAGATTCTAGCATTTGGCCACATGAATAAAAATCTTGGATTATATGCCCTACCACACATACCATAATTACCTGCGCCAAAACTTCCACCGATTATTATAGTAATTTTTGGCACATTGGCACAGGCTACAGCATTTACCATTTTGGCACCATGTTTGGCTATACCCTCATGTTCATATTTTTGCCCTACCATAAAGCCAGTAATATTTTGTAAAAATACCAAAGGTATTTTTTGTTTACAACATAATTGAATAAACTGAGTAGCCTTTAAAGCAGACTCTGAGAATAATATGCCATTATTAGCTATGATACCTATCGGCATACCATAGATGCTCGCCCACCCACAAATTATTGTCGTGCCATATAATGACTTGAATTCATTAAATTCAGAGCCATCAGTAATTCTAATAATAATATCTTTAATATTATATGACTTACGAGAATCTTGAGAAACAAGTCCCAAGATATCATTAATGTCATATTTTGGTTCAATGTTAGGTTTTAAATTAATTTTACTTAAATTTAATTGTTTATTATTAAAATTAAGATTTAAATCATTGACAACATTTCTGGCTAGTTCTAAAGCATGTTCATCTGACTCGGCGTAATAATCGGCTACACCAGATAGTCGACAATGTACATCCGCGCCGCCTAGATCTTCACTGCTAATAACTTCGCCAGTTGCTGCTTTTACTAAAGGCGGACCTGCTAAAAAAATTGTCGCATTATTTTTTACCATAATATTATAATCAGCCATAGCAGGTACATAAGCTCCTCCTGCTGTACATGAACCCATAACGATAGCAATTTGAGCAATACCAAGAGCTGACATTCTAGCTTGGTTATAAAAAATTCTGCCAAAATGTTCTTTATCGGGAAAAACTTCTGCTTGATGAGGGAGATTAGCACCACCAGAGTCTACTATATAGATACAGGGCAAATTATTTTGATCAGCAATTTCTTGTGCTCGCAAATGCTTTTTGACAGTTATCGGATAATATGTGCCACCCTTTACTGTCGCATCATTACAGATAATCATACATTCGCGCGAGTTAACTCTACCAATGCCAGTAATAATTCCACCGGCAGGTACCTCGTCTTTATATAATTTATAACCAGCAAATTGAGATAATTCTAAAAAAGGGCTACCGGGATCTAATAATCTGTCGATACGCTGTCTAGATAACAATTTATTACGTGACAATTGCTTTTGTTGCGCTTCTAAACCACCACCTTGTTTGATTATTGAAATTTTTTTATTTAAATCATCTATTAGATCATCAAAATAGTGTTTATTAGATTTAAACTCCGGCTTTTCATAATTTATATTATTTATATTATTTACACTCATAATGCCTGCACTCCTAACGCGATAGCTTCACCGCCACCAATACACAAGCTAGCAATACCATATTCTTGTTTTTTAGCATGCATAGCATGTACTAAAGTCGTGACAATGCGAGCTCCTGTCGCACCTATAGGATGACCAAGAGCACATGCACCACCGTTTATATTAACTCTATTATGAGCAATGTCTAAATCATGCATTGCTGCCATTGTTACAACAGCAAAAGCTTCGTTGATTTCAAATAAGCCGATATCAGACAAACTTAATTTTAGATTATTATTTAATTTTTCTAATAGATTTTTTATAGCTTTCACTGGTGCTGTCGTAAACCAAGCGGGCTCTTGTGCAACTTCACTGTAGCCAATTATTTTTGCTAAAGGTTTTAAATTATATTCTTTGGCTTTAGATAACCGCATTAAGATTAAACCAGCAGCACCATCTGAAATAGAACTTGAGTTGGCTGCTGTTACTGTCCCAGTTCCTGTTTTTAGATCTTCAGGTTTGACAAAAGCTGGTGATAACTTTGAAATCTTATTAAGATCTATTTTACCTGGAGTTTCATCTTGATTTATAAGAATTTCTTGATTTTTTGCTGTATGTTTTACAGCAATAATTTCTTTATTAAATAAATTATTATTTACCGCCTGAATAGCACGATTAGCAGAGTTTAAAGCAAATTCATCTTGTGCTTGTCTGGTAAAATTATATTTTTTTGCTGTACGCTCAGCAAAATGTCCCATTAAGCAGCCTTTTTCATAGGCATCTTCTAGGCCATCATAAAACATATGATCTAATAGTACTCCATGGCCTAAACGTAATCCCGCACGAGCTTTGGGGATTATATATGGTGCTTGAGTCATGTTCTCCATGCCGCCAGCAATGATAATTTTTTGATTATCTGATAATAAATTATTATAAGCTTGTACTATAGTTTTTAGACTAGATCCGCACATTTTGTTAACAGTGGTGCACGGCACCGTATTGGATAGCTTACCATAAATAGCCGCCTGCCGGGTCGGAGCCTGTCCTAAACCAGCTGATAATACGCATCCCATCAAAACTTCTGATATTAAATTTGAATCTAAACCAGTTTGATTTAACAATCCTTCGATTACATAACCACCAAGTTTTGGAGCTGATATATTAGCATAGACACCTTGAAAAGCTCCTATGGGAGTTCTTAATGCTGAAACAATAACGACGGGATCTACTAAACTTGTTGAATCTTTATTATTAGCTATATTATCCATGTTTAAATAATTCTCTTCCTATTAGCATACGTCTGATCTCAGATGTCCCTGCACCAATTTCATATAATTTTGCATCTCTTAATAATCTACCCGTTGGGTATTCGTTTATATAACCATTACCACCAAGACATTGTATTGCATCAAGCGCTATTTTAGTCGCATTTTCTGCACAGTATAAAATAACTCCAGCTGCATCAACTCGGTTAATTTTACCGTTATCACAGGCTCTTGCAACAGCATATAAATAACTCCGTGAGGCATTTAAAATAGTATACATATCAGCTACTTTGCCTTGAATAAATTGAAAATCTCCAATAGCTTGCCCAAACTGTTTTCGTTCTCTTACATAAGGCAATACTACGTCTAAACACGCCTGCATGATACCAACGGGACCAGCTGCTAAAACAACTCGCTCATAATCTAAACCACGCATTAAGACTTTTGTACCCTGGTTTAATTCACCCAGGACATTATCTTTAGATACTTTACAATTATTAAAAACTAATTCACATGTGTTCGAACCACGCATGCCGAGTTTATCTAATTTTTGTGCTGTACTAAATCCGGGAAAATTATTTTCTATAATAAAAGCTGTAATATTTTCACTAGGTTTATTGTTATTATTGTTATTAGTCTTAGCATAAACTACTAAAGTATTAGCCTCGGGCCCATTAGTAATCCACATTTTGTTGCCATTTAATAAAAAATATTCACCCTTGTCTTCTGCCCGTAACTGCATACTGAGAACATCTGATCCTGAATTAGGTTCACTCATAGCTAAAGCACCGACATGCTCGCCAGAAATTAATTTGGGTAAATATTTTTGCTTTTGCTCATGCGTGCCATTTAAATTAATCTGATTGACACAAAGATTACTATGCGCCCCATAGCTTAATCCTACTGATGCAGAGGCACGTGAAATTTCTTCCATAGCACAAACATGGTCAAGATAACCCATACCTGCTCCGGTATATTTATCTGGGACAGTAATACCCAGAACACCTAAGTTACCTAATTTTTGCCATAACGGATGTGGAAATACGTTATCTTTGTCGATACTTTCTGCAATTGGTGCAATTTCTTTTTGCGAGAATTCTTGAACTGTTTTTTTCAGTAAACCAGTAGTTTCTGGTAAATCAAAACATCCCTGATAACTATTATAACTATTATAACTCACAATATAAGTCTCCCTTAATTAAGCTTTCTTAAGCTGAGAAATCTTCTCCGTCAGTTCTGGTAAAATTTTAAATAAATCCCCAGTTAAACCATAATCAGCTATTTTAAATATAGGTGCTTCTTCGTCTTTATTAATTGCTACAATAACTTTACTCTCACGAATGCCAGCTATATGCTGAATAGCACCAGAAATTCCAATAGCAAAATAAAGATCAGGCGCTACAACTTTGCCTGTTTGGCCTACCTGATAATCATTAGATACATATCCTGCATCAACAGCTGCTCTTGAAGCACCCACTGCAGCATTTAGTTTATCTGCCAAATCATTTATTAATTTGAAATTTTCTTGGCTGCCTAATCCTCGTCCACCCGATACTACTATTTTAGCAACACCTAGTTCAGGACGTTCTGAACTACTCAGTTCATATTTAACAAATTTACTTAAATTTTTACTAGTATATTTAGTAACATCTAGTTCTAATATTTCAGTGTTAATATTATTATTTACATTATCAGTATTAATAAGATTATTATTAAAACAAGTAGATCTTACTGTAAATAATTTAATTTTGTCATGTAATCTTACCGTTGCTATAGCATTTCCAGCATAAATAGGCCGCTTAAAAGTTACAGGATCAACAATTTCTATCACATCACTCAATGGGTTAATATCTAATAACGCAGCAACGCGCGGAGCAATATTTTTACCGAAAGTTGTAGCAGGTAAAATAATATATTCATAAGTTGTATGATTTTTATTGACTGTATCTACTATTAAGTCTGTGAAATCTTCAGCTAAACTATGCTCATAAATACTACCCTGAGCTACTAGAATGTTATTAATAACTTTAAGTTCTTTAAAAGAATTAACCATTGCTGTTTTATTTTCTTGAGAAAAATTACCAGCTAATAATAAATCTATATTATTATTTACCTGATTACTTCCTAATTTAACTGCCGCATTTATAGCCGCTAAACTAGCAGATTTGATCTCTATATTGTCATGCTCTGCAACTACTAATATATTCATTTTAAATTAATTTCTCGATAGTCCGTAATTTATCTAATAACTCATCGACACTCGCTACTTTTACACCAGGCTCCCGAACTTTTGGCGCACGAACTTCTAAGACTTCTGGTAAATTGGTAAAATTTACATCGGGTAGATCTGCTACTTTATTGACAGTAAGCGGTTTAGATTTCGCCTTCATAATATTAGGTAAACTAGCATATCTAGGTTCATTTAAGCGTAAATCTGTTGTAACAACAGCTGGGTAAGTCAGTGTAATAATCTGTAAACCACCATCAATCTCTCTGGTAACTAATAGCTTACTATCTTCTATCATTATTTTAGATGCAAACGTCGCTTGCGGCCAGCCTAATAATCCAGCTAACATTTGCCCAGTCTGATTATTGTCGTCATCAATAGCCTGTTTCCCCATAATGACTAATTGAGGCTGTTCTTGCGAAATAACATACTTAAGAATTTTTGCAATTTGCAAAGGATAAGCTTTAACACCCGATTTTAATGGCTCTAACTCTTGTAAAATAGCCCTATCTGCTCCTAAAGCTAGAGCAGTACGCAAAGTTTCTTGTGATTCAGCTGTTCCAATAGTTACTGCGACTACCTCAGTAGCTATATTTTTTTCTTTTAATCGAATGGCCTCTTCAAGGGCTATTTCATCAAACGGGTTCATAGCCATTTTGACATTACTGAGATCAACATCAGAATTATCAGGTTTAATTCTAACTTTAACACGGTAGTCTATAACCCGTTTTATAGGCACTAAGATCTTCATTTATGTTCGCAGTCCCACTTAACATCTAGTAATAAATATTAAATATTATATATTAGTATATAGTATTAAAAAATAGATTTAGAATGGATCTAAAGTAATTAAAATTTATTATATATGCAAAACGATATACTAACTTATGATGTCCTCATCATTGGCGCTGGTCCTGCTGGTCTAGCAAGTGCTATCCAACTTAAACAATTAGCTAAACTAAATAATCTTGATCTTAGTTTAGCAATCTTAGAAAAAGGGTCAACAGTAGGCGCTCATATTATATCAGGTGCAATATTTGAAGCTGATGTATTAAACGAATTAATTCCAGATTGGCGCGATAAAAATCCACCAGTATTTACAAAAGTCACCAAAGATAAATTTTATTTTTTAACAAAAAATAATAAACTTAGTTTACCTATTCCAGGCTCTTTACATAACACTGATAAAAATAATTATATTATCAGTCTAAGCAATCTTTGCAAATGGCTAGCAAATCAAGCAGAAAATATGGGAATAGAAATTTACCCTGGCTTTGCAGCATCACAAGCTTTAATAAAAAATAATCAAGTCTATGGTGTAAAAACAAATGATCTTGGCCTAGATAAACAAGGTAACAAAACTGATTTATACCAACCAGGCGTAGAAATCCATGCTAAGCAAGTTATTTTAGCTGAAGGCAGCCGGGGCTCAATCACAAAACAGATTAGTAATTATTTTAATTTAGCTCAGCATTCAGCCCCTCAAACTTATGGTCTAGGAATCAAAGAAATCTGGCAAATAGATCCCAAGCATCATCAATTAGGTCTTGTAGAACATACAATAGGATGGCCTCTTGATTATAAAACTTATGGCGGTAGTTTTATTTACCATTTACCTGATTCTAAAATAGCCTATGGTTTTGTCGTGGGTTTAGATTATAAAAACCCTTATTTTAGCCCGTTTGAAGAATCCCAACGATTTAAATTACATCCAAAATTAAAGCCTTTATTTGAAAACGGCGAACGTCTGAGCTACGGCGCACGAGCCATTACCGAGGGCGGTTATCAAAGCATCCCTAAATTAACTTTTCCTGGTGGATTAATTATTGGCGATGCAGCAGGATTTCTTAACATTGCTAAAATCAAAGGCACACATAATGCTATTAGATCAGGCATGATTGCAGCACAATCTGTAGTAGAAAATTTTAAAATCAATAATATTTTAAATACTGAAATTACTGATTATCAAGATAACATCAATCATTCAGTTATAAATTCAGAACTATATAAAATAAGAAATATTAGGCCTAGCTTTAATTTTGGCTTACTCCCAGGATTAGCCTATTCTGCTTTTGATTATTATGTTCTACACGGCAAAACACCTTGGACTTTAAGACACCATCAAGATCATAAAACTTTAATAAAAAATAGCCAAAAAATTAATTATCCAAAACCAGATAATAAAATTACATTTGATAGATTATCGTCAGTATTTTTAGCTAATACACATCATAATGAGCATCAACCATCGCATTTAAAATTATTAAATCCAGATCTAGCCGTAAAAATTAATTTTACTGAGTATCATGGCCCAGAGCAATATTACTGCCCAGCTGGAGTTTATGAGTATTTATATAATGCAGACAATAAACCTTATTTACAAATCAACAGCCAAAATTGTGTGCACTGTAAGACTTGTGATATAAAAGATCCCTTACAGAATATTAATTGGCAGACACCTGAGGGCGGCGGTGGGCCTAATTATACAGACATGTAAAACTAGTTTAATTTAGACTTCAAAAATAAAGCGTCATATTTCATTATAGGATAAAAATATGTATAGAAAACTTGAAGAATACTTAAAAAACTGGCAAATCTCAGCTTACCGAATGCCTCTAATAGTGCGGCGGCTGGTGTAATAAAGCAAATAGCGGAGTGATTATTTCTTCCAGAAATTTAACATTTGAGAATAATGTTTTATATTTACCTTTTTATATGATTGATAATTTGCACGAGTTATATCAAAAAGTAAGATAATATTAAAATCTATTAATTCACATAATTCGCAGCATCAGGCATACATTTTATCTGATATGGTGCTGGTGGTGATGCCGTGATATCAAACACCCTAGGCCATTTATCGCAAAACGTAGACTGCCCCGTGGGATCATTAAAAGCAGTTGCTATCGAATTATTATTATTTAATTGTTTAAACTGAATTATATCTTTTGTATATTGTTTACAAGCTTCCCCCCAACCTGGTTGAATGGGATTACAATAGCTCTCAGCTGTGCCTGTATCAATACGATAACCAGGGCCTTGAGGCGGGGTAGTTAATATAGGGTTAACATATGAACGTGTGAGATCTCGATATAAGTTATACAAGCTGTCCGGATTAGCCTTGTCTGTAATCCAATATTTATAATCATGAGGCGTAGAAGTCGGGTTAACACATTTCCAATTAGAAGTCTGATCAACAGTACAGTCAAGAGCACATCCAAACCCTTTGCCATTAAAAATCGTACCCAAATCACAAGCCTCAGGACTTTCAATATTACCATTACCACAAGCTGTACATTCTGAAATTGATGTTGCCCCAGGCCCAGGAGTTACCCACTTGTTTGGACAAGGCTCACAAGGAGCAAAACCTGAGCCGTTTTGTGAATAGGTATTATTAAGGCACTGTATTGCAGAGCCAGTCGGTGGAGAATTGCTTTGCGCAGGACCACAGCGAGACATCCCTACAAGACCATTTGTAGTACCATTTGGGCACGGAAGACAGAGTGTCGGATTATCAGTACCAGTAGGCGAATAATCTCCTGATTTACATGGAGTTCCCTTTATAGTAGGTTGTGAATCAAGGGTACACATAGTACCACCCATCCCAACATTGCTGTAACCAGTTGGACACTGTTGACAACCTGTAGGTTGATCAGTACCTGTAGGCGAATAAAAATTTTGCGAACAAGGTGTGCCAATAGAGCTTGTATCTATAGGAGAACACATTGTACTTCCTACGATTATGTTTGTAGTGTTGGCTGGACATAGACTACAAGATTGAGACTGATTTGTGCCTGTAGGTGAATAAAACCCAATAGCACAACGCTCCGCTGTCGCGGTTGGAGAGATTGAAACTGCTCCACCGCCGGATCCACTTCCAGAGGATCCATTACCTATCGCAAAAGTTATTGGTATATTTAATGTGCCACTTCCAATTGACACCATGACAGATGCTGTACCTGAAGTAGAGTTATCAACCGTACCTGAAATAATACCTGTGTTTTTATCAAGTGTTAAGCCAGTAGGAAGCTCTGGGAGAGCCGGATTAAGAGAATAGGTTGGAGAATCCTGCAATGTCGTAGTATAGTAGCGCGCTATATCAAACTTTATAGGTGTACTCACAGCAGCAGAAAAGCCTGCAGGGCCTGAACTCGATATAGCTGCATTAGGACACTGTGAAGCTCCAGCTTGGACTATAGCTGTAGTACATACCGTACAAACCAGACTACCTACAGTTGGGGCATATGTCCCAATATCACATTGTGTACATTTTGCTGATCCAAAATCTGAAGAATAAGTTCCCAGCTCACAAGATTTACAGTTTAATAATCCCCCTGGATTATACATCCCACGCGGACATTTTTCGCACTGATTAGTAAGAATATCAAAACCTTGTCCAGCAGGGCACGACTGCTGAGCCAAAGTTATAGATGAGAAGGCTAATAAAATTGCTAGGCCAATTGCCTGATAGAAAAAATTTATGTTTTTTATTAGTTTTACTAATGCCATTTTATATTAAGCTTATTATTATAGTCTGTACTTAAGAATAGCTTTCAATCTCTCACATTTCTAGTAATCTAATTTACACTAATTGACATTTGGTCCTGGTATACAGTTAATAGTTAAATCTACTGACGGTGTAACAGATAAGTCGTATACCGTCCCGCTACAAGCAGGATCTACTGGCTGTCCACCAAAAGCAGTTTGTATAGAATTATTGACATTTAATTCTTTGAATCTTCTCACATCTTTTATATATTGTTTACATGCAGCACTCCAGCCTGCTCTTCCTACAGAGCCACAGTTCTTGCTAGCATCTTGAGTGGAAATACGAAGATCACCAAGACTTGCGGGATTAGGGTTTTTTAATTGCTTATATAAGCTTACTAAGCTGTCTTGATTACTAGCATCTGTAATTAAAAAACTATAAGTATTAGAGCCTGTAGCACTAGAACATTTCCATTTCCCACCAGGTATAATTTTGCAAGAGTCACAACCAAAATTTGGCCCATTACCATTAATACCAAGATCACATTCTTCCCCAGCATCAACATTGAGGTCACCACAGACACCTCCTGTGGTTCCAGCCGTAGTTCCAGAGGTTGTTCCAGAAGTAGTTCCAGATGTTGTTCCAGAAGTAGTTCCAGCTGTAGTCGAAGATAATGCCGCAGGAGCAATATTATAATGCACCGGTATAACAGCACTATTACCACCAATAGTAACTGTCACAGATGTACTGCCTATTACAGAAACTGTTGGAGTACCGCTGATAATGCCTGTTGTTGGGTCAAGACTTAAACCAGCAGGGAGAGTGTTTAGAGGTACAGTAAAGCTAGGCGTACCTGTTGCGGTAGAAGTATAATAGTTTGTAACATTTATTGGCGTTATTAAAGAACCTACAGTACCTGAAATAAAACCCATGCCTAAAGCAAGACTTTTCAGCTGAATCAAGGGGGTCGGATTCTGACAAAATGTTGTCGTATTGCTGCTGCCCAAGCAAGTATTACACAATAAACTACCAGCATTTCCAGCATAAGACCCAGTTGGACAATTTTCACAAGCAGTAGCGCCTAAGACTGAAGAAAAGGTCCCGTTTGCACATGGCCTACACGCTGGTTTCGTATTTACTGCGGTTGAGAATGTCCCAGCAGGACATTTGTCACAGGTATTTGTATATGGATTGATAAAAGATCCTGCCGCACAGCCTGTCACAGCAGGGGCTGGAGAAAATGTATAAGCTCCAAGGAGCGACACTGGTTGTGATGCACTCCCGTTAGTAGTACATGTAACCAGTACTGTGAAATTCCCTGAAAGAGGGCTGAGAGATACAGAAGGAGTGCCAGTAATACTGCCAGTAACGGGATCAAGTTTTAAATCTGCTGGCAACGGTGTCGCAGTGCTCATCGCGTAAGACACTGTCCCACCAGCAGGTGTGCACTTATCAGTAAAAGATGCACTCATATTAACAGGAGATGGGAGTGCTGTACCAACAGTTCCCGTAATGTTTACTTGAGTGACAGGAGCAGGAGTAGCTATAGCTACGCACTGAGAAGATGAAGTTGCTCCAGTCTGACCGTTCGTTGTTGTACCAGTAGGGCATGCAGCGCATGTTCCTGTACCCGGACTAATAGCATAAGTGTTTACCGGACACTGAGCACAATCCATAGAGCCTGCTGGAGAATAATACCCCGCAGGACAGTTCTTACAAGAAGAGGCGCCAGGACCTGAATATTGTCCCGCTAAACAGTCCGTACAAGTGCCATTATTGTTATACTTGCCTGCTGGGCATGTGATGCTTTGTGACAAAATTGCACAATCAACAGGAACACTCACTGTGCTATTATTGACCCCACATGTAACAGTAATTGATAAGCCGCTACAATTTCCTGCTTGGATTAGGGTGCCCTGAATAATGCTGCCTTTAAGTTGTAATCCCGCAGGCAACACCCCATTAACTGAGTAAGCAAGGCTATTTTGGGGGCACGTAGTATTAATATAGTTCGTCACATCAATAGGGCCAATTGTTGTATTCGTAGTACCAGTAATACTTACCGACCCAATTGGAGTCAAAGAAATATCTATACAATCAGTTGGTGCAGTTGAACCCACGTTATTCGTTGTTTGTCCATTAGGGCAATTCATGCAAGCGGACAAATTCATATAAGGCGCATATGTCCCCTTAGGACAGGCAACACATGGAGGAGCTCCTAAATTACCAAATTGGTTGATGCCTGTGCCATACGTTCCAGCCAGACATTGCTTTTGCTGCTGTAAAGGCCAACATTTTGTTGACCCATCAGCAGGAGCATATTCATAAGAAGCACAGTCTTTACAAGCTGTGGCACCAGTTTCATCTTGATAAGTTCCTGTGCCACCAACAGGATAAGGCGGTCCGATGTAAAGCCCAGTCTTAAAATCAATACCGGATTGGATAGATAACGCACCGGCTGGACACTTAGTACACAAATCCAAACCTTCAATTGCCGCATAAAAGCCTGGAGCACATGGTGTACACTGTGAAGCTCCGTTAGGATTAGCTATAGACGGACTTGTTCTGGATGAGGTACCTACTGGACATTTGGTACATTCTGTTGCGCCTGCATCAGAATACATACCATTTGGGCATACTATGCAATTGTTACCCACTTGAAACTTACCAGCTGGGCAAGGGGGGCTTTGCCCGAAAGCCATAGGGTTGGCTAACAGCA
The DNA here is from genome assembly GCA_018061105.1 of Gammaproteobacteria bacterium. Classification (GTDB taxonomy): domain Bacteria; phylum Pseudomonadota; class Gammaproteobacteria; order JAGOUU01; family JAGOUU01; genus JAGOUU01. The sequence continues at coordinate 62,448 of JAGOUU010000001.1, read as the reverse complement.
GAATAACCAACGAAATCAGAATATTTGTAAATTTTATAAATTCTGTTAGTTTTCTTTGTATGCTCATTGTCTAAGTATTATGATTATTATATATAATTAAATTTAAGTATAACCACAAACATCGTACTTTCTATATCTATTTACTTTCTATATCTATTTACTTTTTAATAGCATAGGCTGAAATTTATTGTACAATTTTACAACTAACGATTGATCGTTACCCTTAATCTTTACCACACCCTTTATGGTTCTATTGTTATAATTACAGTTTTTAACCGCAAAAAATTCCACAGGAAAAAAAGAATCCACAGCTACCCAGTTATAATCTTGATCAATATTAAAATTTATATCGCCGCCATAATCAACTGCAAATAATAATAAGTTGGAGTTTAGCAACTTACTTTCAGCCAGTTCAAGAGCAATAAACGGCTGACTAGGTATCTTATCTATCGGATCAGTAGCTATTGAGATAAATGTTACCTCACAAGCTGCCAGATCTAGTTGATCAGGAATAAAGATAATTTTTGATTGTCGATTAAGACTCATATATTCTCTGTCTTGTGCCGTAGCAAAAGCTTGAACATGTAGCTCTTGAAAATTGACTATATCTAATAGCCATGTTTTTTCAGCAAGCCATAATCCCGGATTTAGACCCTTATAGATAGCCGTTACTCGACCATCCATGGGTGCTAAGATATCTAATTGCTTAGCTTTTGCTTCTATATTACTGCCTAATGTTTTTTGTTGTTCGAGATTTGCTAGTTTTAACTCTGTTTGCTTATGCTCTTTTTCTGAGATCTGAGCACTTATAGCTTCTTGTTTTGTAGCATCATAATTTAATTGATTAATAATTTTTTTAGTTTCTAAGTCTAAACTTGTTAATAATAATAATTGCTGATTTACAACAACATCTTGATCTAATTGAATATTAATTTTATCTATTCTAGATACTAAAGGCGTATATATTCTTTGTGTTTTGGCAAAAAAAACAGCAGGTAAATAAACGTAATTATTAAATGGCACAAATATTAGAAATAATATGATTAAACTACAAATACTGGTTATAACAATGTTTTTATTTAAATTAAATTTACTGCGAATTGTATATAAATTATATAATTCTTTGCCAATGGGTAATAATATTAATAAACTCAAGCCAATAACAAATAATACCCCTCCTATTATTTCTATGTAATATAAAAATAATATAATAGAAAAAAACAATAATATTCTATAGATTGCACTTAAAACAGCAAAAGAAGCTAAGAATCTAAATTTGTTTTTATCGTAGTTCTCTGGTAAAACTGTATCAAGACCGAAAAAAAATCTTCGATAATAATACTTTAAGATAGCAAAGCTTCTCGGAGTTAAATTTCTAATTTTAAAATAATCAGAAAAAATATAATACCCGTCGAAACGCATAAACGGCATCATATTTACACCTAAAGATACTACCCAAGACACGGCTGAAATAAAAAATAAAATATTTTTAAAAATACTATTCTCTGGTAATAATAGCCAAAAAAATCCAGCAATAACTGCTAAATACAATTCAAATCTTAGGCCTGCTGTTGAGACTACCAGTCGTTTTTGAGCATTTAACAAAATAGTATTAGAAACATCTGTATATAATAATGGATAGAAAAAAATTAAATTAACCCCCACTTCTGAGACTCGACAGTTATAAATTTTACTAGCAAAAGCATGGCCAGACTCATGAATTATTTTAGTAAAAATAATTGTCAGTAACATTAAAATAATATTTACTGTATTTGACATGCTGGGTAAACTGCTAGTGAAACTGCCCCATTGATTAGCTAGTAAATATAGATTAAAACAAAAGAGTATTACTATAAAATATAAAAAATTATGGGAAAATAAAAATCTTACATAATCTTTTGCATAATGTAAAAACTTATCCGGATTAGCCAGGGGTATTTTGATAAAAAATAATTTACTCAACAAATTTAACACAGTGACAAATTTATTTTTTTTGCTGGATTCTAATGCCTTTAAAACATCATGGCTTAACTGTAGTAAATTATTGCTAAATAGGAATTTAAATACTTGATCTATTTTATTAGCATCGATGTTATGAATAGTTTCATGATTAACAGCTTCAACTATTAAATCTGCTTGACCCAAATGCCAGCGATTGATTATCTCATACTCTATTTTACCTAAATAATAATATTTGTTGACCATCTTATCAAGCAAGATCCAGACTTTATCTTGCCACAAGTCGATACCTGCATAAGTAATTTCAACAGTTGATTTAATGGGAGGTAATTTTTTTATTTGTTCTGATATAGCGCTCATATTAAATTACTTAAATTATATTAGCTTAAATTATATTAGCCTAATTTATAGTACCATTGACGTAATTTTATCAATGGTTTTTGAAATAGATATCTTGCTAAAGAAATCTTTTCTTGGCCATATATTTTAACCTGCCCTTGATCCCCGATAACTAAATCTTGATCAATATTATTAATATTTTCTGGAAATCTGGCAATTAATCTATACGCAACTTTTTTTTGCGGAGTAACATACGCTTCATAACTATAGTAATTTAATATGGCTTTTATAGCACGAAAAGGATTCTTATTTGAATAATAATACAATTCCATGTTTTTATTAAGATTAATATTATCATTAATATTAAGCCAAATCTCTAAAGCCTGCGATGTCGGTATGGCTAGTTTCATCATGGTTTCCCCAGCTTTGACAGGTTTACCAATTAAATCATCTTTGCTTTTAAATAAAACAATACCCACAGCAGGTGATAAGATTTTACTAATTTGAAGTTGTTGCTCAGCATAAGTAATTTCTTGTTTTTTAGCCTGAATGTCTTGTTGTAACTTGAAAATTTTTCCTCGCTGTTCTTTATCTTCAAAACCCAATGCTTGCGTTTGAGTCTGCTCAGCTTCTAAGCTTTTTAACTCTTGAAATTTTATATTAAAATTATTATTTAAATCTAATTGATCATATTCTAGTAAAATTTGATTTTTGGTTACTTGAGTATTAGGCTCTATGTAAACTTGTTTAATTATTCCTGTTATAGGAGCGTTAATCAACAACGACTGCTCACTGATCAACTGCGCTGGTGCCATGACCGAAGGCGTAATTCTTACAAACATAATGGTAATAATTAATCCTAGGATAATCCAGAGAATATTTTTTTTGATATAATGAAAATAAGAATTTTTAGTTATAATTAACTTTTTATTTTTTTTGTTTATTTTTAAAGCTTGCTGATAAGACTTTGAAATTAAATTAAGATTAATTATTTCAGCTTCTGGATAAATAATATTATTAAATAATATTAAATATCTATTTTCAGACAACTTAACTATTAATAATTCTTTACCTAATTTTTCTGCCCACCCTTGGTTAATTTCTGAGGTTAATTGATCAGGATGAATTAAAATAATCTTATTATTTTTAAATTGCTCTAAAATTGATGCGTTTAAAAAATTTTCAGATATTTTTTTTAAAACATTATGCAACCATGCGTTAAATTCTGCACTAATTCTTTGATCTTTGGTATCTATTGTCCCAGATATTTCTATAATATTAGCTTTATTTTTATCTTGGCTATAACTAAAAATTACAGCTAATTGGTATTTTATGAGTTTAAAAGTGTCGTTGACAATAAAGTCTGTGATTGCTTTGTATTCTTCACAATCATATAAGTTATTTTGTAATGCTAACACTTGTTGAAACTGTTCTGATTGTATAGGCATTTTATTATAATTTATTTATCAAAAGTAATTTCACCACTTAAGCCTGCTATTAATTTGTTAGGATCAATATTAATTTCGGTTAATTTACCAAATACATCTACAGTTTGGCTGGTTGCATCAACTTCTGCGCCTATTCTATTAACTACACCACGATGACATTCTTTATTGAAACATAATTTAAACGTTGTACCAATTTGCAACCAAGTTAACCAAGCTGCTGGTACGTAGGCTTTGATAACTAGATCTTGAGTGTTATTAACAGTCATAACCGCTTGACCAGCAGATACAAACTCACCTTCAGTTACATTAGTTGATATAACTTTACCAGCATAGTTAGATTTAATAACACAGGTAGTTATTTGATATTGTAATTTTTCTATAAGTTTATTGGTTTGATCTAATTGAGATTCTGCTTCAGTTACAGAATACTCACTAGTTGATTTGAGATTTTGTAATTTTTTTAAATTTTCTAAATTTGCTGCTTTATCTTTTGCAACTGCTTGCTGCAAGGCTAGATCGAACTCTAGTTCTTTACAATCTAAAATTACAAGCACATCATCTTTAGCAAAGTATTGCCCATCAGTGTATGGTAATGATTTAATCTTTGCAGCTCGCAGACTTGTTATAGTTAATTTATTATTGGCTATTAATAAAGCTGGCGTTTCATAAATTGGTGGCGGAAGCGGAGGCGGTGGAGAAGATGGTGGCAAACTGGCACTCGATTTAACAGGTTTAGCAAGTTGAGCTGGTTGAGCTGCTGGAGATTTATGAAAATAAACTTTTTTATCTGCAATGACTTTCTTAACAGAGCTACTAATACTAGTGTTTTTATCCCGGCACACAATTTTGCCGTAATCCTGACCTAGCACACTGCAATTACCACTGTATTTCATATAGACAGTTATTATTGCTATGATCACTAGGATAATTAATAAAACTTTCAGGATAGATTTAGTTATTTTTCTGAACATTCTGTAATCAAATAATTTTAATAAAATTTATAGATTATAGTAAATATAGTAAACTATTTAATATTATACAAAAGCTTATAATTAACATACTTATATACTTATTTTTATGACCCTTAGACTCAATGAGTGTGCTTTGATCGTTGTCGATCTTCAAGAAAAGTTATTACCAAAAATTTGCGACCAAGAGCAATTAGTAAAAAATTGTGAGTGGCTTGCTCGGGCAGCTGTCAAATTAGATATACCTTTGTTAGCCTGCGAGCAGTATCCTTCTGGTTTAGGCAATACTTCTTTGATTATTAGGCAACATATTTCTATTGATGCTATTATAGAAAAAACTACTTTTTCCGCTGCCCGTGATATTATTTTTACTGATAGACTTGCAGCTCTAAATAGAAAGCAAGTTATATTATGCGGGATTGAAGCACATGTCTGTATTTTACAAACTGCTTTAGATTTAAAAAACATGGACTATGAGGTCTATGTAGTGGCTGATGCGATAGGAAGCAGAAATAATACTGACAAACAATACAGTATCCAAAGAATGATACAAAATAATATTTTTCTGCTAACTAAAGAAATGGTTGTTTTTGAATGCTTGGAGAAATCTGGCACAGATTTGTTCAAAGCTATGAGCAAAGAGTTTCTTAAATAGAGAACTTTAGACATTATTTTTAGAGAATTAAAATATGGAAATAAATAAAAATACTGCCTTAATTACAGGTGGTGGCTCTGGACTTGGAGCTGCAGTGGCTAAAAGTTTAGCAGCCAATGGCGCTGAAATCGTTATTTTAGATAATAACACAAGCGCAGCTGAGGCTATAGCATCTGAATTAAATGGCTTGGCTATCTATTGCGATGTGTCAGATGCAACAAGTGTTGAGCAAGCTTTCCAAATCCTACAACATAAAACATTAACGCCTCGAATATACGTTAATTGCGCCGGGATAGCTCCAGCACAAAGAATCGTAGGTAAATCTGGGCCCATGCCCTTTGAGAATTTCACCAAGACTATAGATATTAATCTCAATGGGACTTTTAATATCTTGCGGCTAGCTAGCAATCTTATGAGCCAGTTAGATCCAATTAATCAACACGGTGAACGCGGTGTTATTATTAATACTGCCTCAGTAGCAGCCTATGAAGGCCAAATAGGTCAAGCAGCTTATGCGGCATCTAAAGCAGGAGTAGTTGGCCTAACTTTACCTGCAGCCCGTGAATTAGCCCGTTTTGGCATTAGAGTTAATACTATTGCTCCAGGCTTATTCGCAACGCCAATATTATTAAATATGGCTCAAGAAATACAAGATGGATTGATCAACTCTATGCCATTTCCGAAGCGTTTTGGAGAGCCTAGCGAATTTGCAGAATTAGTTAACCATATTGTTTCTAATCCTATGCTTAATGGGACTACGATACGATTAGATGGCGCGATGCGGATGCAGTGATTAGTGTAATACACAAGAAAAAGGGGAGCGGCGAAGCCGAGAACTTTACTCACTAACTCATTTTGTACTGCTCTGCATTAAGAGCTTCTTAAGACTTTAAACTCAAAAGTCGACCAACTACAGCACGATACAAATCTTCACCTGTTTTATTTTGATCACGCTTAACTTGTAATTCATATAAGGGCAAATCATGAGCTGATCGACTTTTATGCATCTCACTAGCAACCAACTTATTCGCTTCACTAAGATTGTCACAACTATCTAAGCTTTTAGCTAATGCAGATGCTCCTATAATTTTATCGTCTTTTACTTTAAAAAAATGTTTAGCTTCTTCTGGAAGGCTATTATATGCTTGAGTAGCATTCATACAACCAAAAGTTACCCCTAAAATAACATTAGCAATTCCCGTGCAAAGTTTTTTCATAAGCTCCGGGCAAACAAAGCCACCAACTAGGCTGTAAAATAAAATAAAGTAGCTAATCGCAATTGCTGTTACACCTATAAATGGCGCAAGAATTAATAAAGCTAAGCCAGCGAAGACACAACCCACAAACAAACCTGAACCAAATCCTCCAAAGATTAATTTGACTGTAACTCTTGGCAAAGTACTAAAAGATCGATCATTAAGTACTCTAATACAATTTTTACTTTTTTTACTTTTTTTACTTTTTTTATTTTTAATTAATTCCTGTTTATATAATTGTGCTGCAGCCAGAGTAGCAATAGCACCACCCATAGAATGGCCATGCAGTAAAATATTATTTAAATTTATGCCAGACTGCACATAATAATCAACAACTGCTTTGACATCATCAATCCAGTCTTGTTGACATCTTGGTATACCCGTGCTAGCCATAACATTACGCAAGTTTAAACCAACTATTGTTATATTATGCGCTTTAAAGTAAAGAGCTTTTTGCAAAAGTTCTCTACTATGCTTTTCAACACAATCTTGACGGCCATAGATATGAATAATAACTTTCTGAGGTAAGTCAAAACATAAATATCGACACTCAACAAAAGTTATTTTGGCATTCCCAGAAGAAGGCACTTGCAAATATTTGCTAGAAACATTATCAAATTCTGTATCTAAATAAACACTGGCCGCTTCGTTTATTATTTCTTCTTTCTTTTTTTTAGAAAACTTTTGAGACCGAATTAATGCCTTAGAGATTAGATGGCCAAAGACTCTTTTTAGGAACATTATTTTTAAACTTAATTATACGTAAAATTCTAGATTAAAATTTAATCACGATTTAACTCATTGTTCAATAATATAATTTTTTCATCTATTGCTATCTGTGCTAATTATGAGTTTCCTGATAATATTATAATAATATTATTAAATATTTGTCTCGACGTACTATTAAACTAACTACACTAATACACTAAATTACACAAAATAAAATGACTAATCTATCATCTATTTTCGATCTAACCCGAGAATTACCAAATGGCGGTTTGCATATCAAAGAAGATCCTGAAACTGGGCTTAAAGCTATTATTGCTGTGCATAGTACTGCATTAGGCCCAGCTTTAGGCGGTTGCCGCTTTCTGGAATATAACTCTGTAGAAGACGCTATTGCAGATGCTATTAAATTGGCACGCGGAATGAGTTATAAAGCTGCTATTACTGGCGTTCCAACTGGCGGTGGTAAGGCAGTTATCATGAAACCCAAAGGAATCAAAAGCCGTGAAGCTTTTTTTGGTAAATTTGGTCAATTTGTTGAACAATTAGGTGGACAATATATAACTGCCATGGACAGCGGTACTTCTTTATTAGAAATGGATATCATTGCACGCCATACTAAACATATAGCAAGTGTAACAGCAGAAAATAGTATTTCCCACGGCGATCCCTCGCCTTATACTGCTTTTGGCTTGCTAAAAGGCATCCATGCAGCCGTCACATATAAATTTAAAACTGAATCACTAGAAAATATTAAAGTAGCCGTCAAAGGTGTTGGGCATGTCGGCATGGATCTAGTTGCAAGACTGCACAATCAAGGTGCAAAAATATTTATTTCAGATATAAACAAAGAATCTCTAGAACATTGTGCAGATAAATACGGGGCTATTATTGTCGACAATGATACTATCCATCAAACAGCATGTGATGTTTACTCTCCGTGTGCTTTAGGCGGCGCAATCAACAATAATACTATTGATCAATTAAATTGCTCTATAGTAGCTGGTTGTGCTAATAATCAACTGGCCCGAAAAGAATACGGTGAACAATTACATAAGAAAAATATACTCTACGCTCCAGACTATGTCATAAATGCCGGTGGTTTAATCTTTGCATATGCTTTATATGCAAACCTTGGAGAAGACCAGGCTTTCAAACAAATCGAAAATATTTACAATTCTTTATTAGAAATTTTTGACCATTCTAAATATGACAATATACCAACTAGTGATATTGCAGATCGTATCGCAATACAAAGAATAGAGGCAGCCCAACAAAAATTAGATGCGAGATAATAGAATATATTAATTAATAATATAAATATCTAATATATAAATATATAAATAAGGATCTATGCGTGTGTTCACAATCTGTAATAAATTTAAATAATAATATAGCTACTAAAACTGCTAATCAGATAAATTTTTCCATAAGATATATTCAATATTTAAATCCCGAAGGTGAACTTGTCAATCTTGACCAAGTGACTCCTGAAATAATTAGTAATCCAGATCATCTTTTAAAATTATATTCTGCAATGGTTCTAGCAAGAACTTTTGACACTAAAGCAGTTGCACTACAACGAACAGGGCGGATGGGAACATATCCTTCAGCATTAGGTCAAGAAGCTGTAAGTATAGCCATGGCAGATCCGTTACTGCCAGACGATGTCTATGTACCCTACTACCGCGATGTCAGCGGTATGTTTTTACGAGGCATCAAAATGGAAGAAATATTATTATACTGGGGAGGCGATGAACGCGGTAGTGATTATGCTATTGGAAATAAAGATTTTCCAATTTGTGTTCCTATTGCAACTCAATGTTTACATGCAGCGGGAGTTGCTGCAGCTTTTAAATATAAAAAGCAAAAAAATGTCTGTATCACAGCAATTGGCGACGGTGGAACTTCAAAAGGTGATTTCTACGAAGCTCTCAATGTGGCAGGCACATGGCAACTACCGGTAGTATTTGTGATCAATAATAATCAATGGGCTATTTCTGTTCCTCGTAAAAAACAAACAGGATGCCCTACTTTGGCCCAAAAAGGAATCGCAGCAGGCATTAATTCTATTCAAGTCGATGGCAATGATATGATTGCATTACAGTATTGGCTAAAATATGCGGTCGATCAAGCCAGAAACAACAAAGGCCCCATGCTAATAGAAGCTATCACTTATCGTATGGGCGATCATACGACAGCAGATGACGCTTCTCGTTACCGTAGCAAGACTGAAGTTGAAGTTGCAGCTACTAAAGATCCTATACAGCGATTATATAATTATTTAGTTAATAAAAACCTTTGGACTGCCACTCAAGAAAATAATCTTATAAAAAGCTGTCAGGAACAAGTTGAACAAGCAGTAAATAATTATTTAAATCTAGCCCCCCAACCTCCTACAGCTATGTTTGATTACCATTATGCTAAATGGCCAGAAAGTTATCAAGATCAGCGACAGGCTGCCATAGATAATGCTCATTTGGCAAGCGGTCACTAAGGGAATTATAAAGAGATAAATAAATATGAGCGAAATTACTTTAGTCGAGGCTGTCACCCAGGCTCTGGCTTATGAATTAGAACACGATAAAAATGTTGTTGTATTTGGCGAAGACGTCGGATTAAATGGCGGTGTATTTAGGGCTACTAATGGACTACAACAAAAATTTGGAGAATACCGAGTTTTTGACACACCTTTAGCAGAATCTATGATCGTGGGTCTTGCTATTGGCATGTCAACGCAAGAGATTAAACCAGTTTGTGAAATTCAGTTTATGGGTTTTATTTACTCAGCAGTTGATCAAATAGTCTGCCATGCTGCAAGGTTACGCAATCGTACCCGAGGCAGGTTATCTTGTCCGCTAGTTATTAGAGCGCCATTTGGTGGTGGTATCCACGCACCAGAACATCATTCTGAAAGTACGGAAAGTATGTTTGCGCATATACCAGGTCTTAGAGTCGTAATGCCATCGTCTCCAGAACGTGCTTATGGTTTATTATTGGCAGCTATACGTGATCCTGATCCCGTTTTGTTTTTAGAACCTAAAAGAATTTACCGAAAAGTAAAACAAAATGTACCTGATAACGGCGAAGCTTTGCCGTTAGATACTTGCTTTGTTCTTCAAGAGGGTCATGATATAACATTAGTAACATGGGGCGCCATGGTTCATGAAACTATGCTAGTCGCAAAAAAATTAGCTGAAGATAATATTTCTGCTGAAGTAATAGACTTGGCCACGATTAAACCTATCGATATGGCTACTATTATTAAGTCCGTAGAAAAAACTGGACGTTGTGTTATTATTCAAGAAGCTGCAAAAACCTGTAGCGTAAGTTCTGAAATTGCTGCACAATTAGCTGAATATGCTTTAACTAGCCTATTTGCTCCCATAAAAAGAATAACAGGCTATGACACAATCATGCCCTACTATAAAATAGAAAATCAATATATGCTGAGCGTAGAAAGACTGTACGCTGGCATACAAGAAACTTTAAATTATGCTTAATTACTAAATAATCCAAATAAAATCTAAAACATAATATAAAAATATAATAGGATAAACTGTGATTGTATTTAAATTACCCGATCTTGGCGAAGGACTACCAGACGCTGAAATAAGAGAGTGGCACATAAAGACAGGCGATTTAGTAGAAGTTGATCAGCCATTAGTGTCTATGGAAACAGCCAAAGCAGTCGTTGAAGTCCCTTCTCCTTATAAAGGCAAAATAGCTAAGCTCTATGGACAGGCAGGTGATGTTATAGACACTGGCACGCCATTAATAGAATTCGATCTTACACACTCTGTAGACTCTCAAAACTCAGCACCCAATCAACCAGTTAATCCTGTGGTCTCTGATAATAGTTCTACTGTAGCAGGCAAAATAGAAGCCGGTAACGAAGTAATTGATGAGACGAGCTCTGTAGTTTCTAATCGAAATAATTTTAATAATTCTCATCAACATAATCAAATCAAAGTTACACCAGCAGTTCGTGCTTTAGCTTCAAAATTAGGTGTAGATTTATCACATGTAAAACCTACAGGAGCTAATGGCGTTATTACTGCTGATGATGTCAAAAATGCTGATGCATCACAAGCTGAAATTGGAGATGCTGAGCCACTACGTGGTGTGCGTAGAATTATGTCAGTCACAATGGCACAATCTCACAATGAAGTAGCACCAGCTACCTTATTTGATGAAGCTGATATCCACCATTGGTTTGATTCTGGCACTAAACAAGATATTACAATACGTTTAATTTCTGCTATGGTTGCTGCTTGCCAAGCTGAACCTAGTTTAAACGCATGGTTCGACAGTAAAAATAACACAAGACGTATCTCTAAAAATATTCACTTAGGCTTTGCCGTTGATACCGAAGAGGGTCTATTTGTTCCTGTTTTAAAAAACATTGAGAAAAGTGAAAACAGTGATCCAGCAACATTGCGTGACTATATAGATACGATAAAATCTCAAGTTAAATCGCGAAGTATTCCTCAGGATTTATTACATGGTAATACAATTACTTTATCTAATATTGGTACCATTGCTGGGAAATTTGCTTGTCCAGTAGTTGTGCCACCTACTGTAGCTATAGTTGCTATTGGTAGAACTTTTGATACAGTAAAATTAAATACTAATAACATGCCTGTCAATCATCAAACACTCCCTATCTCTCTGACTTTTGATCATCGTTGTGTCACGGGTGGTGAAGCGGCTAGGTTTTTGAAAGCCTTTATTTGTCATCTTGAGCAATAGGTAAAAGTTATGGCCAGTACACCTAACACTGTAAGACCTACCCTCCCACACCTTGATCCTAGACATATTGATCATAATCGCACACATAGGACACTTCCTGGGTTTGTACAATCTCATGTCCTAAGATCCAGAGAAGACGGTGTTAGTGCAGCGCTGACAGTATATAAGTCCATTCAAAGTCCAGCTCATGCGTCACGTACTGCAACACCACTGTTATCTGCGTCACCTCTACCACGGCGACCAGCATTTCTACAACCCTTGATACCTCCAAAAGTAACACCCGAAGTGGTTCATGAAATACCACCTGAAATACTACCTGAAATACCATTTGGTAGCTCACAATTACTGATAGATATAATAGACTCAGATTCAGTTCCTGAGCCAGTCGCTCGATCAGGTACATTAGACAGTAGAGATTTGACACCTCATGCATCACCACTGCTTGTTCGATCGCTCACGGTAGATATAACTCGTTCAAGAGTGAGATTCGCAACACCAGAGCTTCCAGCATATATTATTCCGCCACCAGTCAGGAAATATCCAACAGAATTGTTTTTTAGTGACATTGTCTCATCGCCTGCTGGCTCTGGAACACCCGCACCATCTGTGCCGTCTGTGCCCAGACTTTGCCTGCCTGTCAAATTATATGATTATGATAAAGATCCTGATGATCTATTAACAGAACGTATGCCACCAACTACAAGACCTACATCTCCATAGCTGCAATTATAGTTGCTTTATATATAATTTTGTATAAGATACGTAGACAAAATTATATATATATTTTATATATCTGCAGGAGATCTTTATGTTACTAGTTCGCTTTTTATTTTTATTTATTTTTACATCAAATATTTTTGCTTTAGCAGAGCTTAATCCAAACAGTATTTATCATTTTTTTAATAATAATTTTTTATTATCTGGCACAAGCACTTTAACAACTAATTACGTATGGCGTGGACTTAGCCGAACTAATGACCATCCTGCAGCCCAAGCTGGAGTAACTTTAAGTCATATTAATGGGATATATAGCGGGGTTTGGGGGTCGAATGTCTTTTTTGCTAATCTAGAATTAAATTATTTTGCTGGATATAAACATACTTATAAAGATCTCGTTTATGATCTCAATTTTACACGTTTTAATTTCAATAACAATCGTTTAAGAAATTTGAATTATAATCAATTTAGCGGTAGTCTAGCTTATAATTGGGTACATGGTGGTATATCTTATGCACCAAAAGCATTTCATACATCTTCTCATAACTTGTATTATACTGCTGGAGTAAGTTTACCGATTCCTGATTATCATTCTATGATATTAAGAAACTTGAGTTTAAACGCTGATCTAGGTTATTCCCAATTTGAAGATGGTTCTTTAGACCGTTTTGATTATGTGAATTATAAATTAGCAATCAATAAAAAAATTAATAAATTTAATTTTAATTTAGCCCTTACTGATACAAATCATAAATTTCATTTACGTAAAATAGACCATCGTAAAATATTTGCTAGTATTAAAGCAGATTTTTAATAATCTTCTAATCTTCTAATCTTCTAATCTTCTTAGCCAATCCCAAAACCAGAGAATTAAATTAATTTTCTGGTTTTGATTACAACCTCATCCACGAAGACTCTCTATTTTTTAACTTCGATTTATAAAGATCGTTATCCGTAATAGCTAACCATTTATCGTAACTACTATATTCAAAGTTTACTGCTGAAACACCTATTGAAATAGTATAGCCAAAAGTTTTATTACTAAATTCTAATTTCTTGTTAGCAACTTCTTTAATCAAACGATCAGCAAAGTGTTGTGCTGCGTTAATATTAGCCTCGGGTAAAATTAAAATAAACTCATCGCCACCGAATCGACCGAAGATATCTTCACTTCTTGAAATATTTCTAACAGTATCCACAAGATCTAATATAACTTTATCGCCAGCCTGATGGCCATAATTATCATTGATAAATTTAAACTGGTTGATATCGATCATCATTAAACTAGATTGTCTGTTATGACGGCGACAACGATCGAATTCTTTGGTGATTAATTTTTCTATCTGGGCACGGTTAAATACTTTTGTTAGAGGATCAAGCTTTCTAATATTATCTATTTTATATAACAAAGCACCCATTTCTCGAGTAACTATTGATACTATAAGAACAAAAATAGCAATCAAAATAAAGGTAACGGCAGTTAAAAAATTTGCTGCACTAACTCTATCGAAAAATAATAGGCCTATATATATAAAATAATTAACAAGAAAAATTATTGAGATCAATATATTAGATTTAATAAAATTTAAGTTTCTCTTGTCTTTGACACTTTGTATCTCTCGTCTAATTTGATAAGCATTTTTAATTGCTGCAATTAAAATTATTATGCTTATAAATGTAAGAATCATTGGTATGGTATAGCTCATGCCGCTATATCGGCATGTAAGAGATGAAGCTTGAGGGGCTAGAGGCTAGGGGCTATGGCAAGAATTAAATTAAATACTTACTTGAAATTTCTGACTACGAAATATTGGATTAGTATGATACTCGTCAATAATCTCTTCTAATAGTTCTGATAATAAGCTATTGCTAGAATCTACAGAAATTTCTCCAATATCTTTAAGAGCTAACAATCTTTGTTCTAGTAATGCTGCAACGCTCCCGCCCGGAAACATGTGCGCTAGAACACGACGTGCATTAACAGGTCCAATTCTGTCATAAAGCTCATTACGTATCTTTGCGTCTTGAGCAGTTGTACTGAAGGCCCACAATTCAATGGGTCCTAGTGTATTAGTTAATAATTGAGTGTTAATACCATTTTTAGTAGCAAATTGAGCTAGAAAAGTTCCTCCTCCTGCTCTTGGACCATGAACTTTATTACGTAAAGCAAGCTTTTCTGTTGGAGATAAACCAAAAATATTCGACGATTTTTCAATTGCCGTAACTGGACCTGCGTCCATAATAAAAATAGAAGTTGCAAACTCAATCATTGTTTCATCAAAGTCTGCTAACGACTGTGATAATAAAGCAATTTGCACATTCCACTTGCGACCTTCTCGCATATCAATAATAACCTGATCACGAACTGCTCTGGCTTTTGAAGTACGATGAAACTCATCCATGACTAAGCGTTTTGGATCTTCTCTAATTTCAGAAATTCTTACCGCTTGATAGTCTTTGTATAAAGCAGGCATATCAGCAAGACTTTCTAAAGTTAAATAATAACTACGGCCTAATATATAGCGCGCAACCATATACATAACAGCAGTTTGACGATCAGCAGCCTCACCTCCAGATTTAGCAACTTCATCTAAATCTAATGATACAACTCGTGATTCACCCAAATCAAAAACAGTTATATCTGATAATATAGGGTACTCACGCAAAGCACCTGAGATCATTCTTGAAAAAGCTTCGATAAGATTTTCGCCTGTTGATACGGTAACCTTTCCATAGAGATCTTCTATAGCTGGAGTGCGACAGATAGCTGTTGTATCAGCTAAAACTGGTACAGCATAACGTTGTGCTAATGACGCTTCGTGAATCCTTTTTGCTTTAAATAAAGCATCTGTAATCTCCCACCAACTTGTATGATCATCAGCTCTATAATCAATTTCATCAAGCACTGTATCAATAAGGGGATCCATAGTAGCAGTATAACGAGTCGGATTTATCTCATCGCTTTTACTTTTGTACAACTCATCAATAATCATTCCTACCATATCTAACATGCCATCATAGGTCGATGTAGCATTAACAGGCGTAGCTAATAGGCTTAAAAAATTTACTAAAAAACTTCTTTCTTGGGCCGTTGGTCTTCGACAACCAAGTTGAGTATCGAATGGATTGATACAATAATCTTTTGTCATCTGTAATCTATGATAAGCTACAAGATGGCGATCGCATTTTGGCAACGCTTCTTTTAGTAAAGAAATTAAGCCACTACTTGATGGACCTATATCAATAATACCTACTCTAGGCAAGCGTTTAACTCCGCCCTGTAAGCAAAGCGCAAGATTAATAGCATTCGATAACACTGATTTACCAGAGCCTGGTCTAGCATAGACTAAATCAATCCAGGTAGTCTGCTGTGTTGAGCCTGGTTGATAAGGCCATAATTTACCATCCGGTGAACGTAATAACATTGCACCTTGCTTCCAGATTGAAGCAGGTCTTGTCATCGGTAACATTTTAATTACATCTGATAACGGTGCTATTGATGGGGTTGCAACATGATCTGTATTTAAACCAGGACAAGTAGAGATCACAGCTCCAAAGCTATCTCCAGAAATTTCACCAACATCACAGTTACCCCAACCTTGAACAGCTTTTACTAGCTCTGCTGTTCGGCTTCTTAGAACTTCAGGTTGAGTAGCTGGTGCCCAAGTAGTTAAAGCCACTCTTAAACGTACAATAGAATCATCAGTGTTAATATTAATATAATCTAATAGCTGCTTGGCATCGTTAATTAATTTATTGTATCTATTTGCAAAGCTTAAAATTGACGCCACGGTACTTTTTACTGCAATAGTAGATAAACCAGAGCTTTCAATAAAATAGGAAATGCGCCAAGGAATTCTCGTGCTAGAAACTCTTTGAAATAAGACGTTAAATATTTTTATATCTTTTGGGAACAGATCAATAAAAACAGGAGCATAAATATAATCACCTAAACGGGCTGTACGTAAATCAATATTCTCACCATCACGCGGAATAAGCTGCCCACTTAAGGCGGGCCACATTAATTCTGAGATATCTTGATCCCGATCGTCTTCTTCTTTTTTTGCTCTAAGCGGTATTTTATCACCTGGTAAATACGGCTTCCAATCTTGACTAGTAAATCTTGGATCGACAATCATTCTAATTGATTTTAATGCCGTATGCACATCTAATAATTCTAAAGACATTTTTAAATCTTTAAAACTAGCCACAATAGAATTCGCCAAAGACATATGAGAATCTTTTAGTTCTAATAATGGCGCAAATAATCCCTGTGCATTACGCATTGGAGGTATTTTTAAGTCTTTTAACTGCTGTCGCTTTCTTTTTGTAGCATCTTTTAATTGTTGCTTTCCTAAATGCCTGGGAGTTGTCCATAAGACTAAGTAACAGTCTTCATTTGAACAATATTTTGATAAATAATTTATTTTTTCTTGAAATAAATCATCCAATTCTAAAGAAAGGCGGCGAGCAGTATCCCAAGCTGGCAATAGTGAATCTTTTATATCATTAGAAACCAACTCACGATCTGAGCCAAAGACTACTTGAATATTATGCCCAGGACGACTCATAGCGGCTTGGAGAACTTGGCAAATTCCATTGTGCATATGATCAAATTCTTGCTGACCAACAATAAACTGAATCCCATCAAGACGAAAGACTGAAATTAAAGAGCCATTACGAGAAGCTAAGATATGATTATCAAGTGCAGTTTCTAATTCACAATATGATCCAGTAGTTTGTTTAAAACTAGTCGAAAGCCATTGCATGATGGCTTCGACAGAGTTTAATACTGGATCAATAAAAGTTTTCAAAAAAACATCCTAGTAATATTATAGTAATATTATTATGAACCTGTTGTGCTACCGGAAGTAGTCACCCATTCAGGCGGCTTTTGATCAATACCTGACTTCCCGCTTTTTGAGTCGCCACCAGTAATAGTAGCCCCAAGTGACTGTAATAAAAACGGCAACCAAATTAACATAACAGCGATCCCAAGTAGGGCCATTGGCTGTCCTAATGGAGTTTGGTTTGGGTTATCTTTATGTTGTTTAAACTTAAAAATAGATGCAACACCAAATCCTAAGCCAGCAATAAATGAAATACTTAAAATAGCAGCAGCAACAGCCCCTAAAGAACCAGTTATATTATTAAATAACTTGTCAATACCACCTGGACTACTAGACGATCCACCTTGTGCATAGATTATTACTGGTAAAGTAAAAGTTATAAAAATAATAACTCTAGCTTTTAATTTATTCATACTGTTTCCTATTTTACTTATAACTATTAGCTATTAACTATATAGATAATATATTTTAATTATAGTGTAACTACTATTAACTATATCACTATAGTTGAATTTTAATTAAAAAATAATATTTATACTACTATCTACAGTGCGTTTTAATTGAGCTTTCCAGATCTCCCATTCTCGATGAAAAGAATGTCTAGCAGGAAAATACCGCAAATTCTGAAGTATTGGTCTTAAATTTTTATGATCGCTTAATCCTGCATCAAAAATAGCTTGGCTAAATACTCTAGTATCACTTGAATTGGGTCCAAACATTTCATCAACCAAGTTAGCTCTATTCCTAAAACTACGAAATGCTGTTTTAGCTACTTCAGATTGCGGTAAATTTTTATTAGCCATTGAAGTTAATAAAATTCTGTAAAGATGATTTAATTGAACTTGCGATAACTCATTACAGATAATTAAACGCTCAACAGATTCTTGATTATCTACCTCTTCAAACGAACCTATTAAGACACAACGAGTACAAATACTGCAAGCACAGCACATATTCTCAGGAATATTATTATTATAATTACCATCTAAGTTTATTACATACATTTGCTTGGGAACACCAGTAAAATTACAGAACTGACAGGTATGATTATCACGGTCAAGAACTTTTAATCGCAATGAGGCAAAAGCATTATTACGATCTCGCATTAACATCATTTTCCAACCGCTTGGATTAATCTGTAAGTAAAGTTCTCTCATGATTATTGTTTTAATTTTTAATTTTTATTAGGATTTTCAATAATAAATGGACTAAATCCGGTGTCAGGAGTATTAATAGTCGACTGCTCCTCACGAAGTTTTCCTGTATTTTTAGCGCCAGTAATTGTATATCCTATAGCTTGTATCATATAGGGCAACCATAACATAATAACCCCAAGAAAAAATAACCCTATTGGCTGTCCCACAGAGATCTGCTGAGGGTTATCTTTGTGCTGTTTAAATTTAAACATGGCTGCTATCGAAAAGCTTATTCCAGCTATTGTTGCAAGACTAAATAGTAAGCCTGTAATCGACCCCAAAGATCCACTTAAGTTATTAAAAATATCTTTAATTGTCTTCGCTTCGTCAGCATAGGTAAGACAACAAGTAAAATAGATTAACAACCCAAATATTTTTGTGTTAAACATTATTTAAAAAAGTTTTAATAAAATTATAGGTACTATCACCATAAACTATCACTAAAGGCAGTCCAATTAAAACTAAAGCCATCACTACCATAACTAAAACTTGGCTTACTGTAACTTGCTGGGGGTTTTTCCGGTGTTGTTGCCATTTTGCAATCGCCGCAAACAAAAAACCAACACCAGTTACAACTACTGCAGATAAAACTAATTGCCCGACACTGTCTAAAGCCATAGTAATATTTCTTGAAGCCTGCCCTATGTCAATTATATGATCATTATCAAAATTTTGAGCATATGCTAACTGCGACACGAACACGAACAATAGTGTTTCAATTTTAAATATTTTTTTTAAGTTCATACTACACTTACGCTCTCAAATTTTATTTTTTAGTTTTTAATTTTAATCATATAAAAGTCATGCCTAACGTTTTATCTAATATTTTCATGATGGGATTGAGATGAAACAAAAGTAATCCCCCTACAAGATGGGTAATTGCACGACCTAATGTTCCGTGCTGAGGCTGCCCTTTTGACATGGAAGATAAAATTAACCAGCCACGAATAAAGCTAACAAGCCCAACAATTTGCATCATAGCAAAAAATGCATAAGCATATGGTGCTGATGAAACATCACTTATTGGATAAGCTGCTTGCAATTTCCCTATTTGCATGCCAAACAAAGTATAGGTCATTGCATTTAATATAAACGGCATCCATAAGAACACTGCACCTAAAACAATCAAAGTTATCGACTTACCTATTTCCTGTTGGCCACTCATCATATTTCTAAAATCAGCTAAATGCTTAAGCTTAAAAAAAGCTAACATAATAAAACTCACGCCTATTATAACGCATATCCCATTTAGAAAAGTAACAATAGCAGGAAAATTTCTACTTAAGTTAACTAATAATTCACCAAAAGCTTTTTTTGGATCAGGAGACGGATCGGGATCAGGCTGAGCCCAACTTAAAACTGGTAATAAATAAATATAAACATAAGGTAATAAATTAAAGAATTTATATTTAATTCTGTTATTATAAATATTTAAATAATTAGCAACCATAATTATTGTTTTAATACTGTGCCAGTATCAGTGGTGATAGTATTAGAAGTTTGGTCAATGTCTACTATTTTGCCAACACCAGGAAGAGTATCGCCAACCCCAACTGTGAAGTTTTTACCATTAGGACCCGCCGTTTTGATCCATGCACGCCCAGATATTAAAGCATCAATAATATAAGTTTTATCATCTTTTTTAGCATTTGCTTTTGGATAAGGCACTCCAGCAATTAAACCTTCTAAAATTTTTTGTTGTTTTTGAGCATCAGCTGATAAGGCTCCCATGCTTTTGCCTATGCCTTGTACATAAATGGCCAATTGTTCAATTTGCTGCTTTAGATCAGATATATTTTTCTCATCCTGACCTAAAGATACTTTTAATTGGTTACTCATACCGCCAATCATTTGTTTGACATTTTCTAAATCTGTTTTAATTCCATCTAAAGCTGGCGCTGGGGTTAACACATTAGTATTAACTGGCGCTAAAACTGGAGAATTAGTCGTCACTGGATTCACTGGATTCACTGGATTCACGGGAATACCAGGAGGTACATTATTAAGTGGCTCAAAAGTAGTATTAGCTGTCGTCTGACCATGTAAAGGTATAGTTTGAGCGGTAATCGCAGTAGCGTTAGGTGTAGATGGTTTTACAGTACTATTCTTCGTAGTTCCAGCAGTAGCTGTAGTATTAGTAGCAGGTTTATTTCCTAAAATAGAATTTAAAGAATACTTAAATCCAAAATAACCTATTACTAAAAAGACTAAAATGACTATCCCATACGTTTTAACAACTTCCATAACACCGCTTGTTTTTGGTACCGGCTGAAATGAATCGTTATTATTATTTAAAAGCTCATCATCGATACTAGATTGATCTTCATGAGATAAATCAAAACTATCAAGATCACCAAAGTTCTGATCCCTGTTAGAACTAGAGTTAGAACTAGAGTGAGAATTAGAAGTAGAGGGATTAAGATCGTCGTCTAGAAAATCATAAGACGGATCAAAAGGATCATTTTTTTTATCTACCATAATTTTTACCTATTTTTTCAATTAAGGTGCAATTACCGCTCCACCATTACCTACTACACCATAAGTAGGAGTACCCATACCTGCTGCGCCACTACCATTTTGTGATGGTACAACAATTGGTATCAAAGGTTGTCCTGAATTTACATTTGGGTTTAAGTTAATATTGTTACTTGTTAAAGCTTGATTAACTAATTGTTGCGTATTATCACCTTGGATAACTATATCATTTTGCAATAGAATACCTAATGCTGTGCCAGAG
This sequence comes from Gammaproteobacteria bacterium, assembly GCA_018061105.1. GTDB lineage: Bacteria > Pseudomonadota > Gammaproteobacteria > JAGOUU01 > JAGOUU01 > JAGOUU01. The sequence goes on along the minus strand of JAGOUU010000001.1, from coordinate 40,845 downwards.
GCAATTTTAATAGTAGGTGGAGTATCAATGAAGTTTAATGATTTAGTAAAAGCATCAGCTGTTCTACCTAACGCAATCTTTGTCTCTTCTGTTGAATTAAATTGAGAGCTTCTTCCCACATCAACAGTACCATTATTAGTAATAACTTTTGCTTGACCTTGCATTGCAATAGCCTGACCAAGACCAGACATAAAATTTGCTGCAAAGAAAGTACCGTATCTTAATAAATAGTGTCTATCTACTGAAGTTGCTAAACCCGTATTAGCCGTTTGAGGGTCAATAGCAACAGCTGTTATAGGGACACTCGATCTTTTACCTGGGATATTAAGCAATTTAAATTCTAATATAAGTGCAGTACTAACGCGAGGAGCACTTGCACTCATTGGAATAGTAGCCGGATTAATCGTCCCTACCAATTTTGCACCATCTAACGGACCTGAAACAATTCTTGCTAAAATTGGACCCGGAGTATCGCTATTTACAGACGTAAGCATAATACCAAATAAGATATCACCAGCTTTGTAGTAAATTTTTGGTTTTTTATCTTCTGCTTCTGCTTCAGCTTTGCTATCTAATAAATAATTAGAGCTATTAGGTACAACTGCTGGCAATTTGCCTTTAATATACTGCTGAGGCACTACTTGCCAGTTACGAGCTAAAAGATTTATTTGTCTGGCCATTGTAGCCTGAGCTTGTTTGTTAGCAGCATCCAAAGCTTGTTTCGCAGCCTGATCTTGTTGTTTAGCTGCAAGATCTTGTTGCATTTTTTGTTGATCTGACAATTTCTGTAGTCGATCGTTATAATTAGGAGCATTGTTATCAACTGAAGTTAAACCAGGGATGGCAGAACCTGTATTTGATAAACTTGGTAAGACGGCGACTGGATCCCCAATTTGATTTAAAGCCTGACTACTGATTTGCTGGTACTTTTTATCTTGTAATGCTTGATATTCACTTGATGTTGGCATTGAACCCGGGATAGGATCGATAGGAGCACCAGGGTTAACAAGGCGTGTTCTGTAGTCAACCCCAGCATCAACTCTTTGTTCAGAGGGTGTGCGACCACGGGTTGTATAACTTACTATAAGCACTATAACAATAATACTTAACATCAAAAAAAAGAATACTCTAGATTTTGGATTGCTCAAAGTATTTTGCAAATTGTTTCTTGTACTCATAGTTATCTAGTCCTAATAACCTTCAACTGCTAGTTGATATGTATTACCATCTTTAGAGGCCATGATCACTGGTGTTTTTGGCATTCTGTATACTTTCATACCATCAGCGCTACGCATCGAACTGGTATAGCTGGGTGACAATACCGTTAATCTCGTCCGAAGTAATAATTCATTGTCATCTAATAGCCATGCCGTGGCTGCACCACCAGTAACTTGAATAAGTTTAGCACGATCTGGTGGAATACCATCTAATAATGACATCAGAATACTATCAACATTGAGAGTATTAGATTTAATCATCGGAGTAACTGCTTTCGGACCTAATCCTGCAATCCGAAGATCTAATCTATAATCAACTTTTTGTTGGTCATTGATCAAATTTAAGATAACAGGTGTCTCTAAATTTTGTAATAAAACTACTATATTAGTATTCGCATAAGGTACTAGCCCTTGTAACATCATCAAATTACTTTCTTTGTCCCATTGCACATTAAAAGCTGTAGAGTTACCAATATCATATGCTCGTATTGGCCAAGCTGCCCCAGTTTCATCAAGAAATATCAATGAACTCACATAGCCTGTAGAAATTCTAACTGGCGGAGGAGAACTGCCAGGATCAAGATCAACAGAGCGAGTAGACATTTGTGGCGTTGGATTTCGCACTTGATCTTGTAAAGCTTGTTCATAAACATTGAGAGTTTCACGATAGACTTTTATTTGCTCTGGTGACATCGGGAACTGTTGTTTTAACAATACTTGAAAATTAGGATCTTTCGGATTACCAAATTCTGGCCCCCATGGAGTTAAATCCTTCAACCCTGTTTTCTTATCTTCTATATTTTGCATTTGAGCAACATTACTAAGATATTTATTCACGCGATCTTGGTTAATCTCCACCTCTGGTATCGGAGGTAAATCAATCATAGATACTGTCGCTCCAGGGGCTGCAACTTTAGCATTGCTATCTACAAGACATTTAGCAGGATCATTGGGCGATTTAACACAAGCTGAAGTATAAACATTAGACACACCGTTGGAAACCCCTGAGAGAACGGGAACAGGAGTATTGTTCTGTGCATTGATATAAACTAACAGTATAAAATTTAAGCTTGATACAGTTAGTATTGGCCACTTAAAATCTTTTAAGTACTTTTTAAGCATTCACAGCTCCAAGGTTAATTAACTATAGTATAATATATAATCTCATGACTAGCTATTACAAACAGGCAAATTGCTAGCCGCTTTGCTTTCTGTATTGGTTCTATCATATATTTGTAAATCATTAATAGCTAAACCACCTAGATAATCTAACTCAGAAACTCGTTGAACTCTAACAACAGCACGAGCTACTACATTGTACTTATCTTGATTTTGATACTGTAAATATAAAGGTACAGTTAATGTCCAAACATAGGTATCGACATGATCTATATTAAATACCCCCGTGGCTTTTTGATCAATAGTTATAATGTCACATAAACTAGCTTTAGCAACAAAACTACCATTGACAATAGTTGGCAGATCTGTTGTTCTCAAGACACTAACATAAGCTTGATACCCACTAGGAGTAAATAATGATGCATTTTGTTTTACTCTAGTTTGATAGTTAATAAAATTCATACTAAACAAACGAAACATTCTTTGTGCTGTCCAATCTCGAATTTGCGCTTCATTGTATATAGGATCAGTTAAAGATCTACTAGCAAAAATTTCCTCTCTTTCATCTGTAACAAAAAATTGAGGTTTTGGTTTACTAGCTATTATGTAACCAGATAATAATAAAAGTAAAATTATTATTATTCCACCAAATATTAATGTCCCCATATAACGCACAGCTTTATCTTTACGGTACGCTTCTTTTAAGCAAACAATTTCTTGATTATGTTCTTGCGCCACAAGTCCCCTCTCCAGCGATACTCATGTTTATACCAGCAATACCTATACTTTTGTCAGGACGTACATCTTTACCACTTTCTACTATTACTGAGACTACATATCTAATTAATCTAGTCGGGCTATTACTCTGAACCTGCAATAATATAGGTACTTGTATAGCCCATACTGTAACAGGAGCAGAATCAATATCTACTTGTCGCTGATTGATGACACTAACAACATCGCAAGAATTTGCAGTATAAGAAAGCTGTTTTGTTACAAGATCTGTTAATAAACTCGAGTCGTTCAAACTATCTTGATATTGACTAAACCCCTCTTCAGTAAAATATTCATTTATTTTATTAAAATGTTTGTCTAAATCATCTGCAAAATTGAAAGTAAAAATATCTGAAATCGTCTGAGTGACCCAACTTAGTACAGATTCATTGCTTAATCTAGGCAATTCTAAAGTGACAATCTTTGAAGTAGAAGTTTTATTAAACGAGTAAGTGTCTGGTGGTGTACTATCTTCTATTATAATAGTCATATAAGCTGATAATACTAAAATACCTATTAAAATACCTAACAAGCCATATTTGACGAAAGCCATATGCAATTTCATGAGAACTGAGCTACGTTTTATAGAAACTGCTACTATAGATCGCATAGATCGCATTTTCTGAGCAGCCTTTATTCTTGCTTTGTCAGTTTGGTCCATTTATTTTCTTTGATAAGCCTCAGCCTGTTCTTGAGTGTATGAAGTCACCTTTTTTAAGACACCACTTTCATTAGCTGCAAAGTATACTAAATCTGGTCTTGTAAATACTTTATAAAATAAAAATATTAATAATAAAATTATTAATAAATAAACCATATTTAGTCTTTTAAACATTTTACGATACTGTGTAATAGTAAAATTTACACCATATAAATCATATTTAGAGCTCATATTATGTCTTCACTAATGCTTGACAAAGAATTTTAGGATCGATGGTATCACTTACATATTCTTTTTGATTATGAATGATAAAACCGTAAATTGCTAAGCCATTTTTAGCAATCAATTTAGGTACGCGTTGCAGCTCTATAGTTAAATCAGCACGCATAACAGAAGTCTCTTTTTTAGGGCTTACTATTCTAGCAACAATAGGCATTGATAAACGCCAGGTATAAACTGAATAACCTTGTACTGGTTGCACCCCCTGAGACACAATCTCGACAGTATCGTTGCCACAACCATATGCTTGAACAACTAACCGCTTAGCTTGAATAGTCTTAAAAATTTGAGCTTGTGATTCTAAAGCATTGGCATAAGCTGTAAAACCTTCTGGAGTAAATAAGCCTATCATATTTCTATAACTGACAGCCTGCCCCATGAAGTCAAAATCATAAACTATTTGAATATTATTTTGTACCCAATTAATTATATAATCATCTTTTAGTTCGAAATTGTCAGAAATAGGAGCTGTTAAATCTTCATGTTTAATAATTGTGCCGTCTAAGTTTGTCGGTATGTACCAATTTGTTTTCTCCGTACTGGCAATTCTATAGGCTGCAATCATTAAAAATAATACAGATAGTATACTGATAATATATATAACTAGTAAGAACCGTAAATTAGTTTGATAAAATTGATTACGTTTTACTATAGTATCGTAAATATTTTCAAAATTTGATAATTCTAGTTGATTTTGTTGATTTTGTTGATTTTGATCTAGCATATTAATTCTGCTGTTTAATTCCACCATGATCGAGCTGTTTTGTATCTGCCTGATATAAACGAGCTACGTAACCAGCGCAAAAAAATAGAATAAGTAAAACCAAAGTATTCTAATATGCTAAAAAAAGCTGTCATGATAACCACTAAAATAAAAGCATATAAGACCAGACTGGTTGGACTAAATAGTAAAAATAAAAATGGTATAACTGCACGGTAATCTAATATAAATATTCTAGGTGTGCGGGCAGAATCTCGCCAGTGGGTAAACTCGTCCATTATAAGATAAGCCCTATACTTAATCTCTGGAGCGACCGGCGGTCGCCCTAACAAATAGCTAAAATAAAGTTACATATCAAGTATATACTATTAATTTAAAAACACTAAACACTAGGGGCAGGAGTATCAGAGTCATTTTCAATACCAGGCTGTAGCCCTGTGCCAGCTATAATTGAAGAAGTTGTACCTGGTACAAATTTATGAGTAGTAGAGCTAGGACCAACACCAGCTTGTCTTTGCTTAACTAGCTCTTCATAAGTTTCAACCAGTTTTTTTATTTGAGCGTCACTAGCCTTACCTGATCTTTTTAGAACAGTAACAATTTCATGCAGATCAATGAGTTGTCGTTGGCTATCTTTAGATACTAATAAATATAACACAGCTTTTAGCAAATCTTGACCTTCTGTGGTCACGAAGCTGTTCAAAACTTGGTAGAGGTCCTTTTGATTACTATCTCTCATATAAGCTCTTAATTTTACTTTTGATTTATAATTGATTTTATAATTAGTTTTATAATATATGATTAAAATTAACTCAATATTAATATAATTAATATAATTATTTTATCTAAAATTCACTCTCTAATAGAGCATCTCTAACCTCAGGCGTAAAGATAAGCCATTCTCGAATGGCTGCCCTTTTACCATCTATGGTGGGGACAAGCATTTGCCAAACTATTGATCTAATTAGAGAAATCAAATCCACAGTTCGCCCATAACGTTCTTCTTCAGGAAAAGCCGCAACCATTCTTCTTATTGTATCTGATACCCCATTACTATGAACCGTAGTATACACAGTATGACCCGTAAGTGCAGCATCAATAACTGCTGCTATAGTTTCTTTATCGCGAGCTTCTCCGACTAAGATAAATTTAGGTTTACGTCGTAAGGCATTTCGTACTGCTGATGGAAAATTAGGCAAATGCAAGGGGATTTCAGATTGACTGATTGTAGCTTTAGGCGATTTAACATTGTCGTAGACAAATTCTATCGGCGATTCGTAGCTCAGTATTTTACCATCTTCTTTTTCTAAGATTTCTCGCATGATAGAGGCTAATAATGTCGTTTTACCTGAGCCTGTTGCTCCAGCAACTATAACAATACCTTGCATCGGAATAATAGCTTCTTTTAGCTTAGGCTCTAATCCCATTTGAGATAAATAAGGCGGATCTGATGGAATAGTTCGCATAGTGATCTGAACACCAGGATTGCCCTCAACTAAGCAACCGGTAATATTTACCCGAAAACGATGGCGAATTCCCCTTTCTGGCCTGATCTCATAATGAGTATCAAGATCAGTACCACTTAATATTTGGGCAACGCCGTTAGCACCATAGATTATATTAACTAAATCAGCAACTTCACTATGATGGAGATCGCGTTTATTAATCCTGTGTAACCGACCATGGATCTCAGCCATGACTTTGTGATTTGATTGTATTGTAACATCAGAGGTTTCATGGCTTACACAAAAATTTAATAACCGATCTAGATCACGCTCGCCAAATCTGCTCGGTTCATTTGGGAATAAAATTTCAGCCATAATATCTAACCAAATTTATTTATAATTTTATTTAATATAATTTATTGGCTGATTACTCTTGTCTTTCACTGCAATTATTTGATCTAAATTTAAACTAGCAATTTTAGCATCAAGCTCAGCTTCCTGATCTTGAGTAACAAAAGCAGACCATGCGCGACTATCTGGTTTCAATGCCGGCAACGCTGCAATAGTAAGTATTTGGTCATGAATTTTAATTTCATTACCATCACCCGTGACACCATAGTTTCTTTTAGCAACAAATGGGGCACTGACCATTTTCATCGTTAAGAGTTTTTTATATCGTACCATGCCTAAGTAATCACGGCGTAGTAGCATAAGATTTTGAGCTAGGATTTGCTCAGCTTGTAGGTTACCTAGTTTCCATCCCTCTTCGACGCCTTTAGCCCAAATCTCTTGCTCATAGCTATCTTTTGGCAAGATAACACCTTCTGGCAAGTTTGGCTGGGTATAATTCAACTGTAAATAATCTCGCCATCCTGGCACAGCCACTGCAAATCGAGCTTGACGCATAATTTTATAAACACGATCCGTAATCCGTAACGTTCTAAAATTATTCTGTGCACGATCAACTTTAATCTTTGCTTTGGCCAACGCCTGTCCAGATGGATTATCGTTTAATAAAAAAACATCATCGTCGCTGGGTAAGGGTTCATGAGCTTTAGCATCGACTGTTTTGATAGCTTCGATAAGAACTGGCGGAATAACATTATCAGACAACATCAGGCTATTAAAATTAAAAATTTTATCTAAATTATTGCTATTAGCACTCAAAAATTGATTAATCTCTTTTGATCTGGCATATAAGCTACCACGCATACCCATACTTAAAGCCATTTCATGCAAAGCTACTTGTCTAATTGTCGTCCCTTTACCTGTAGAATTAGAATTAGTATTAGCTGTATCAGAAAGAGAATCGCTATTAACGTTTTTTAAATAATCTAAAGTAATTTCTTGCGGTTGATCGTAATCAGGACCATACGAACAATTAGTTAATATTATAGTCAATGGCAATAATATAATTACTAAAAAATGATTTCTCATCCGATTTCGTTATACCTTAACTCAATAGTTCTGGATCTAGGGTAAACAACCAAGTTAGCTCTATCTTTGCTTTGAAAGTGAATCTCTCGTACAACATCGCCAAGCTCAACGCCATTGTGAGCAATATCTATAAGCACTGGTATCGCTGGCGCAACGCCTACAATTTTTAATTTATAATCTGAAAAAGCGGCAACCTCTGAGATTAATGGCTCAATTGGCCCAGACCAATCAATATTCACTCTTTGGCCAAGATGGTATTTTGCGTTGCTTTCATCTTGCAAACTTACTATTCGAGGCTTGCGATAGCGTTCAATTTTCTCAAGTTCCGTTGTTGCTCGAGTTACTGATAATGCAGCATTAGAAATTACATTAATATTATTAATATCTGTAACTGCAACTTGTTCATCTGACCATGTTAAATCACCATTTTCATCTAAAGTACACCCGCTTAATAATATGATTGATGTTATAGATATCAGTGATAAGAACAATACTAGTCTCGACATATGTAATTCCTGCTCAGTGATTATAATAATTATAGTAATTAATTTAACTATAAACACACTCTAAAATATATATTAATAAAGTATTTAAAACAGTTTATAAAGTAAATATAGCCTATCTATCTTAAATCACCTAAACTTAAATTAGAACTTAAAATTAGTATAAGTTGTAAGTACTGCATAATTACTCTAATATATGCAGTATATAGCGTTCTCACTATAATATACAATAGTTATAAAATAGTTATAAATGGACATACACAAATGTATGGCGCTAGTTGCTGATAAAATGCAGTTAAAGTTTACTATCAACAACAAGCCAATATCTTCTCTAGAAGTATTTGCAGAAAACGGCATGTTTCCTGCAATTATTAAGCGCGCGGATCAGCTTAGTTGCTTTTGTCTGGGCACGGGCCTGGGAATTAAAGTTGAAGAATTTGCTGCTAGCATGATGGGAACAAAAGCGATTATGGATAATTCTGTATCGAATGCTTATAGAATTATGTGCATGACTGAGATTCTATGCGAGCTTACCGAGTCGTCGCCAAATCCACGGCTACTAGCCTTGGATAATTTAATGTATGATTAGTTATTAAATTACTATTATGATAGATCAGCCAAGTATACCTAATAATTATCCTGCATTTCAACCAATCTCTGAACAATGCATTACGCAAACTTCGGAGCGTTTTAGTTTACCTGATATTATTCTTAAAGCTATACTTAAAGTCGAAGGTGGTCATCCAGGTGAATTAAGAATTAACACCAATGGCACTTACGACATTGGACCTATGCAGGTTAATTCTATTTGGTTACCAAAGTTTTCTAACTATGTGACTGCTGAGCAAATCTATTATGACGGTTGTGCTAATTTACAAGTAGGTGCTTGGATTTTAAGATATAATATTAATAAAGCGAAAGGAAATATTTGGCAAGGAATTGGTAGTTATCATTCGAGTACACCAGTTCATCAAGATAAGTACCGTGCTAAAATATATGCGGCAATGCAAAAGCTCAACACTAAAACTACATAAATAATATATGGCGAAACAAGGCGGCGGCGGAGCTCCACAACAAGAAGGTGGTGGTAGTAGCGGTAATGATCCTATGTTCATGATGGCCTTTTGTATCGGCGTTATGTGCTTATTATGGTTTACTCGTGAGTATTATTTTCCCTTGATCTTCAAATTAAAATACTATGAATTAATTTTTGCTAGCTATTTTATAAAAGTTGATCCTAATCTAATTGGCAACATTATTAATGCCCAATATAACCCTACTGCGTTAGATCAAACTCAGTTTTTTGCATTAGTTACGGCTGCTGGGACTTATATAAACTATCCGATAGCTATTATTTCTGTCATTTTAGGCTTTACGGCATTTATAAAAAACCCAACGAATAAATTTAATAAAAGTTTTACAATGTCTTCTTTTAGACTACAAGAAAAAGTTAATTTTCCGCAAATTATCCCACCGAGTAAATTAGATTTAATTAATACAGATATTCATGAAGGCCCTTGGGCAAGTGCTTCGACCCCTATGGCTTTTGCAAAAAAAAATGATCTTCTCGATATTATTGTTAATCCTAAACCTAATCCTTTATTAGGCGAAATAGGTAAAATTGCTAAACTTAGAGAAAGTCGAGCTCGTCAAGTTTTTGCCATGCAATTAGGATATATCTGGAACGGCCCTGATCAATTACCTATCCATACAAAAGCTCTTTTTGCTGTCTTTGCTGCAGCTGCTAATCAAGATCGCAAGACTGCAATCCAATTTTTACGCCAATTTAATACAGCTCTTGAGTTTAATAATACTCCTGATTATACAGGAGTAGAAGAACTACTAGCTAAACATAAAAATAGTAAAATAATTAAAAAAGTTGAACAACGCCATGCTTATGTGATGACTGTCATGGCAGGAACTCTTGAAATAGCCCGCAGCACAGGAGTTCTAGCCTGTGCAGATTTCTTATGGCTCAAAACGGTCGATCGCCAATTATGGTATATGCTCAATAACGTAGGAAGACGAGCAGCATTTCCAGAATGCGCAGGAGCAATAGCGCATTGGCGTATAGAATCGCGGATGCAACGCAAATTAATTTCTCCCATGATAGAAGAAGCAGTGAAAGCCCTTAAATTAGCTTTAACAGAAATAATTTATCAAGATGAGAATGATTAAACAAATTAAATAATTATTATTTATTATATGGCCAAATATTTACGTGGTATCGAAGGACGACATGAACAACGTCAACAGGAATTAATCCGAGATACACGCACATTCGGCAAAAAAACTTTTGAATTTTTAACCAGCCCAGTAGGCGGAGCAGTTGCGCAAGGCATGTGTGCGGGAGTCGCTATTACGTTACCAGCTTTAGCCGATATAGCATTAGCTTTTAGCATTATATCTTTTCTTATTTCATTTTTTCATAAAACAACTTTACCCTTTCGTCTACCAATGAGCTCACGCAGATTGGATTATAATGACCCCAATCCAGGTACTGGCAAAGCGAGAATGGCAGGTGGTATAGCATTTTTTGGAAATGATTTAAGAACCAATGAAGAATTGTGGTTCAGTAACGAAGACATGCGTACACACGTATTAATCTTCGGCTCAACTGGAAGCGGTAAAACGGAAATGCTATTAGGCATAGCTTACAATGCTTTTATTCAAGGCAGTGGTTTTATCTATGTAGATGGTAAAGGTGACAACTCTTTATTTGCCAAAGTCTATGCTATGGCAAGATTCTCAGGTAGAGAAGATGATTTGTTACTGATTAATTTTATGACTGGTGCCCGTGATGTAATTGGTGCCCAAAAGAATCGCTTATCAAATACAATGAATCCGTTTGCTGTTGGCTCTGCCGATATGCTAGCACAGCTTGTGATCAGTCTTATGGAAACAGGCAGCAAACAAAGTGCTGGTAATGACGATATGTGGAAAGGTCGCGCAATAAGCTTTGTCGAGGCTCTGATGCGTTGCTTAGTGTATATGCGCGATCAAGGGCATATATTACTAGACGCTCATACTATTAGGAAATACTTTGTTTTATCTAAACTTGAGTCCATAGTTCTTGATCGTAAATTTCCAGTTGGTGATCGCTATGTTGATATGTCTGATGCGCCCGAGATTGCAACCGATCCATTAAGCAATTATCTTGATACTTTACCAGGGTTTCAACCAGCTAAAAAATATAAACAAAGCGGAGAATGTTTAGAGCAGCACGGGTTTATTACTATGCAGCTCACTAGAACATTTAACTCTTTAGCTGATACTTATGGACATATTTTAAGAACAAATCTAGCCGAAGTTGATTTCCATGATGTTATTTTAAATAGACGTATATTAGTAGTTTTATTACCAGCATTAGAAAAAGCTCCAGCTGAATTAGCCAATCTTGGAAAATTAATTGTAGCGTCTTTGAAAGCTATGATGGCTGCTGGATTAGGTTCTCAAGTTGAAGGTACATATAGTGATGTTATTGAACGTAAACCTACCAATAGTGAAACACCGTATCTATGTATTCTAGATGAGTATGGTTACTATGCCGTCGATGGCTTTGCTGTTGTTCCAGCTCAGGCGCGTTCACTTGGATTCTCTGCAGTATTTGCTGGCCAAGATTTTCCAGCGTTTCAAAAAGCATCCAAAGAAGAGGCTGCTTCTATTGGTGCTAATACAAATATTAAAATTTGTATGAAACTTGAAGATCCTACTGATACTTTAGAATTCTTTGTAAAAACAGCAGGTGAAGCTTATGTTACAGTTACGGCCGGCTTTCAAACCAAGCCATCCAATTTTACGAATAATTATTTAGACAATCAAAGTGCTCAAGTAGAAAAAAGAAATCGTATTGAATTATTAGATCTTAAAGATCAAATGCCAGGCGAATTCCATCTATTTTTCAAATCCAAAATTATTCGCGCTCGGACTTTTTATGTTAACCCGCCTAAAGTAAAATATTTACAGCTAAATCAATTTCTCAAAGTCGAAACGCCACCTGATGAAATTTTGATCCAAATCTCTAATCAAATGGAATCTTTCAGAAAAGTCGTTGATGCCCCAAATTTTAATGTGCTTAATTTTAAAGAAGATCCTGAATTAAATTTTATTTTCACAGCTATTAATCAGCGCAATTCTTCTGATTATTTAAATAATGCCGCACATGCTATCCAGAATTTATATTTATCACATCTCAAAGAAGAAGAGTATTTATTCGACCAAGAATTACCTGCTGCAGATCTCGATGGCGCAATTGATATCTTTAGTGGTAAGTCTTTAGATTTATTTGACGACCCACTAAAATTATTAGAAATTGACCCTATTTTGATTAACCCTATAATTAATAAAAGCTCTATGTTAAAAAATATGACTCTTTTAGAACATGTTTGTGGAAGTTCTAAAAAAGACGGCCATGAAATTACTAGTCGTCAGATAGATGAAATAAGTAAAGCCACTGTGTATCCTCCCCCAGTTCGTACCCTTCCAGATAAACAAACTGTTCTTGATAGTTTTGATAAATTAATCAAAAGTTTTAAGGGACTTTTGCAGTAAACAATTATAACTACAAATATAAAAACTCCTATGATCTCAAAGTTTTTCATGAGTCTTGCTTATAATATTATTACATCTTTTCTAAGCTCTGCTTATTTAGTGCTTTGTGTGATTGTAACTAATGTTTCGTTGCAGAAATATTTAACTATCAGTTTTGGCAAAGCCTTAGGTGTTATTGCCTTGGGGCATACTGTATGGGCAATGGGTTTAGCTTTATTAACTACTGTCTATGATACATTTTTTGGAAGTAATCATTTTAGAATTTTATTCAGAACACAAGCCTATCTTGCAGCAAAAGATAAAAATCTCTGTTACTCACGATTAAGCACTTTAAGTGAACGAGTAATTAAACCGGCTGCAAGCTCACCAGTAATGATTTATATATTTGCTGCTTATATTTTCAAGTTTTCAGAAGCCGAGATAGCAAATTTATGGATTCTTTTTAATGCTGTCTGGATCGGATCTACAGCATCTGATTTATTTGGAAAACCTGCTCTAACAGCGTGGGAACGGTCTGATTCTTTTATGGAAAATCAGAACAAATTAAAAACTGGTTTATTTAGAATGTTTACACCATTTGGGAGAAGTGATTTGCAACTGGATCAAATAACAGAAACTTTGTCTTCTCCTATTTATTCTCCAGGAGCTCTAGTAACATACCATCATCCACATTCCGCACATCCACCTGCTTTATTACTTAGCCCATAGTGGAGCCACCTCCGCCGCCCTTACCTGGGATCTGAGGCTTGCCCATATTTGAACCTTGTTTGTAACCACTTTGTGCGCCTTCGTAGCCCCCTTTACCAACTTCACCAGGCATTTTACCACCTTGTTCAGTTTTGCCTTTAGCTTCTTGTAATATCTCATCGGCACCACCAACAGAAGATCCTTGAGCACCTATCCATGCCATGACTTTATTTGGGATCTCATTAATTAAGCTGAAACATTTATGAATAATTACTGTCATACTGCCTATATAAATCATTAAAGATGCACCCATAGCAGCTAATGACGTTACAGGAATTATACCTGTGTTGAAAACTAGATTCATAGCCATACTAAAAAACAAAATAGCTATACGAACCAGAACAATCCCTGCAGCTAGACCAGCGACCATGAGAACAGGTCGCAACATAAGATTTAATAATAATTTTAAACCATGTTCAGCTTGACCAAGAACTTCATCACCTTGAGGATGCATTAGTCCAAGTGCAACTATAGGAGCTGCTGCCATCGCTTCTATGCACAATAATAACCAGCCTATAACACCCATGGTATAAATCAAAAACGGAATCAACGGTACATAGACGTTCATGATAATACCTATCGGATAAAAGATCATCATGACTGAAACAACAGCAAATAAGACCATTGTTATTATAGGAATAAGCGCAGCGAAAGCAATCCCAGTCGGACAGGTAGGTAACACTGCCATTAGCAACCCTGCTGCTATTAATGCTGTTAAGAAACCAAAGAAGATTTCTTCGCACATGCTAGTTAAATGGGCACCCTGCTCTGCTATTTTAGCTAAAGGATCTGCTTTTATAGCGTCTCGGATCGATTTATCGTTTCTTACTTGGATACTATCCGGGTAATCAAACAACTGATCAGTATCAAGAATATGTTGAACAATATATTCTATTAGTAATGGAATACCTAAACCGATTGCTGAAAGAAGTTTATTATTATAACTTTGTGAGAATCGTAAAGAGGCTGTTGAATCATCGCTGCCACTTCCTGAGGGTGAAACATTAAGTTCAGCTGCTATAGTCTTGTTAACATCTTTCGCGAACGCCTGAGTTGCTGGAACATTTGCGTTCCCCATGATCTCGCCTATATATGATGGGATGCTACCTGCAGTCTGTCCACCACCATTTGTAATAATGCCATAATAAGTAGCACCAGCTGCTATCCAACCTATGTCTTTTGCTGTTTTACTATAGGGCACAAGATTTTTACCCGCGTCTGCAGCAGCTTGCTTTTGCATTGCTACATAGACAGCATCGCTTAGACGTGTGACAGAAGCTGGAGTAATTTTACCGAGCAAATCGCTAGCATACGATACTTGCTCAGCTGCTGTTAACATACTTAAGTCTATGTCATAAATCCCCAAAGCTGATGATGGGTTATACGTCATATAGGTATAAAAATTACGAGTTTCTGTTATTTGAGTTGCAACTAAGCTCTTAACTTTTGAAACATAAGAATCAAAGGCATTTTTGTCAGTAAATGTTACATTCCCAAATATTAACGATCCGCATTTACTTGCTATTTCAGCATTTTCAGGAACAATTTTGGGAAACTCGCCGTTTGATTTGCTGCAATCATCTTTTGGTACGCATTTTAATCCAGCGGGTAGTGGTGTACATGTTGGATAACTATTAGCACAGGCACGCACTGGGCCAGAAGAACTAGGTGGTGTTGGACCATAGCTGCCAACACAAGAAGCAAAATTTATCGCTGGTCTAAGATAAGCAAAATAATCAAATGTAGAATCTGAGTTGGCTGTGCTTCCCGTTACGGCCTCATTACCCACAGATAGTTTATTAATTACTTGACTCCATACTTCATCGGCAGCGTTAACTCCAGTTAAGATAAACCACATAGTAACAACTTGCGCAAAGTTAAACCCAAAAGCATTAGGTATTAACATACCAGCACCAGCTGTCACCCGCATTGGAAAAAACAAAGTATGCCATTTATCTCCAAGTGGCTTACCTGAGGAAGAAGAATATAGTAAAGATACTGTCACAACATAAGTTACAATAGCCGCCCCGACAGTTGCGACGAAACCATTAAAATATTCAAAAACAACTCCAATAATACTTTGACCGCCATGTAACACTGTATTAAAACTATCAGAAACACTACCAAATAATACAGATAAAAAAGCTGTCGAAGTATCTGGCGTGAAATCAGCTGCAAATAAGTCTGGCATATACAAGCCAAGCATGAGAACAATAGCTAACAAAAATATATTTATTTTGGAACCAATTTTTAGATCTGACATTTTTAATTTTATCTATAATCTGTAATCTATGATATTTTGTTTCGAGACCACTCTTTCATTGTACACCCTAGCTTGCGGTTTTTGACCTGAAAATACCAAAAATGCGAAGCCAAACTAAATGTAAATAATACTATAGTCATCATTAAAGATATCCATCCAGACAACCAATGGCCTAAATAGAATCTATATATACTGTAAGCCGCTATGATCACCCCTATGAAGAAGAAAACAAAAAAGTTACGGAAGTAGCCTGATTCAATTTCTGCTACATCAGTCTCAGATAAATTTAATCGTTCGACTGCATTTTGAAACTTTTCCGTTGGGTATTTTGTCCGCATAGCTTCTGGGCTAGTTATCGTGCGATAACTTTTGATTAGGACATTTGCCCCTTCTTTAATACTGTCGTATCCTACCCATTTCTTAACATTATAAAGAGATGCCAGGAACTTACGCACGCGCTTTTTCTTTGCCATTTTTATAACTATTCCAGATAAATATACTTATATTTATAATATCAGATAAAATTATTTAAATGTCCACATTAAATAATTATTTAATATGCTTAATATGTTTAATATGGTTATGATGCCCATAGAGCAGTATTATTAATAGAATGGTCCCTAAAATTGACATATAGGCCATCAATTTTTGTAGCAAGAAAATATTTTCCAAGCTAAGCATTATTAAAAATATTGCTGTAATAATAAATAGACCATAGTAAGTTTTGCTGGCAGGACTGGTCTTATTGCCCACAGAGTCAACAGAACCATTTATAAACCCAACTATGAGCGTGTTTTTATCGTGCTTTTTAGCAAAAAGTTTATAGATTAGACCAAAAATTATAATTGCTATAATGGCTAATTTATAATTTTGACTTACATTATCTTTAATATAATTATAAACCTCTAAAATGAACAGATGATTAACATAGGCCAGCCACAAACTACAAATTATAGCCAAAGTAATTATAATAGGCTTAGCTTGATAAGAAATATTGATCATAGAATGTTTAGTCGTCTGCCGATGAGCAAATAACGCAATACTTGGTACCAGATACCACCACATAGCAGTAACCAAATTAATATAGATTGCGCTTAAATTATATTGATAAAAATTATACTTACCTATTGTGAGAACAGGTGTTAATACCCATAATATTAATGAGCAGACGATTAACCAAAGTAACAATCCACCAGATATTATCAAAAAAAATTTCCCAATCGACCAATTATGATAATTTACCTGACGTAAAATAGTTTTAGTTTTTTTGTGAATAGGTTTTTGTACTACGATTAAAATAGATAGAGCACAAATAGTCAAATTAATTACCGATGTCCCCTTGACCATAGGGATAGAAAAAATAGAAGCTAGAAATAAATAACTAGAGTAAATGCCTACTGCTAAAAAAAGGCAAATTATCGTTATATAGGGAGTAGAGTAAATAATACTTAGTATATTATTTTCTGTATCGTTTTTAATCTTTCGTGGCCATAATTTGTTTATTAATAGAGTAAAATCATTAAGATTATAAACATGCAGCCAAATATTATATAAACCAAAGTACGTTAGTATCGCCGGCCACGGTATCATCCACCAAGAATGAGTACAATAGACTCTTATAACTTGACTCAAATTATCATTGCTAACTGTAGCATTGAGAAATATAGCTGGTACGAGAACAATTGTGACTATTAATCCACAGAAGAAAATAACTAATCTAAAAAATACAGAGACATACTGTAACTTGGAATTTAATCTAGATGCCAGCTTTTCATTTTTGTGCGATATTCGCTTATTTACTAAATTTTGATAATAAAATTTACCAGAATCTAATAATATACTTAACCAAAACAAAACAAATGCAGGATAAACAAAATAATTTATCTTAGCCATGGTTATATTAAACAAATAGCTTAATATAAAATAACCTAAATAAAGACCAATAAAAAACAAAGTAACTTTTTTTGCACGTAGTTTAAAATCAATTAGCTCTGACATAATTAGTAAATAATATTTCTTAAGTTTAATTGTGTTTTAAGACTGTCCACGTATGTGTGATAGCCGTTCACCCGGGACCATCTATCGTATGCACACATCTTCGTGTACGCTAGAACGGGCGGCTGCCAGCCGCCCCTACATTAGATCGTGCTTGCATTCAACATACCAAAATTAATCTCTCTATACTAAAATTAATCTCTTTGGACTATGAAAGGTTGATAGATCAACTGCATAGCCACTGCTGTAACAATCTCAGAAACCTGATTCTGACTGCGATCTAATGTAGGGGCGGCTGGCAGCCGCCCGTTCTAGCGTACACGAAGATGTGTGCATACGATAGTCACCCGGGAGTTGTCATACCGGTCAAATGCTCCTGGATGCTATGACCGCTTCCCTTGAACGGATACTAAGTGCTCAGGTGATTAAGATGCGCGTATAGCTACTAAAGGCCACCACCCGTTATACTTTTAATTTGGTCTATCAAATCTTGTCGTGACATTGCCCCACCCCCGCTAGCTGCATTTTGGACAGTTTGAATCAAAGTAGACATATCAGAGGCAAAAGAAGCCATGATAGCAGTTTGAATTTGTTGTTGTTCGTAACGTTTGTACTCGAGGGTTAGCTGTAAAGATTGCATATAGGCTAATTCTTTTAGTAAAGCTGGTGTCGGCATTTGCTGCACACGATCATACCAGCCTGGGTCAGAAAATCTTTTAGTTGCTTCAAATTCTAGTAAACCTTGACGAGAAGTTTTTTCATAAGTTACCGTTTTTTTACCTGATGCATCCCACCTAGTAACTGGCACTTTAATATTGTCTAACTCCAAGCGCTCAGCAAATATTTGCATCATCGCATATTGTAGTAATGAACTCTTAGATTGGCTCTCTAAATATTTCATATAAACATTGTAACCATCGTCTTTAAGAACATTTAAGTCTTTGTTTATATATTTATCTGGCACAATATAATCTGTTTGCTTAGAGTCAATCGGTGTCGGTGAATTATTGATTAAATTATAAATATACCGCATTGCTGCTTCGCTATTGAGAACTTTTGGTTGAAATAACGTAGTAGCTGTTATATCAGCTGCAAACGGTTTGGGAATATTATTGTCTACAATATTTTCCCATGGTGTCACGCCTGCTATTTTTGCATTTTGAATGTCTGTAGGCGAAATAGCTCTATTATAACATTTATGAATACCAGCTTTTGCAGCAAGTGGATCACAGTAGTTATCCATATGATACTCAACCCAATCTCGTACCATAGTATTGACACTACTTTGACCCGTACTAAAACTTTCAGCACCTAAAATACTTCTTCTAAGTGCAGCTTCTGTAAGAGCCTTGCTGTTGTATTTAATGGGAATCAATGAACTTAAAAAAGTTTCACCACTAGTACGACTAGAGAGATGCGACGGCGGAAAAACGTCATTAGCTTGTAGCATAACGCGAGCTAAATATGATGTTTGGCCTAAAATAGCATCAGAAACATCAGTAGGTGGGGCTGTATTACCACCTCGGTTTACTCGAGGGTATATTAACATACTATTTTGATCAGCCTGCGGAAAGGCGCCTCCCGGGATTGGAGTACCATCTGGTTGATAACGCAATTGTTGTTGACAATTTAGATCATCAGGAGCACAGGCTGGACCAGCACTGCTTCCGCCACCACCGCTGCTAGGATCGCCGTATTTAGAGTAGTAATTATATCCATTAGCTTGAAAGATACATCTTGACATAGGGGACTTAAAAACACACCTACCATCACCTGCCCTAAAACTAAATGCCACACAATCACCTGCTGTGGCTGTACATAAGGTGCCACATTGATCCACAGTTGTGACATTAATTACCTTAATATCATTATCTATGCAATCTCCATCTGTTAAACCTTTAAATGTTTGAATTTCACCTGTAGTAGTTTTAACTGGAAGGTCGGTCTGAAATTTACGATAAAACGTTGCTGCAGCTGGCATAACTCGACAACCTTGTCCAGTTCTTAGAGTACAGCTCAATATTGCAACCATATTTCTTTGTTCATACTTAAAGCCCGTACAACCAGAAGTACTTAGGCAGGCTTGTGCACACTCTTCAGCACTTCCAGCAGAATATGATGGTAACGCATAGGTTCCATCATCACAATCACCGTTGATTGGTGGTGCAAACTCATCTAAGACACCTGCAAAAGATCCTAGCGAAATACAAGAAACAACTAAAGCTATAAATAATAATTTACGTTTCATTAACATTCACTTCCTAATTTTACTAATTTTACTAGTTTTGCATAGGCCCTAAAGGGATCAGATGATTGCTTTGAGAATCTTGATAATATTTTTTATAAGAATCTGTCCAAGCACCATATGGATAAATCCACAGTTGATCAGGATTATTACTATATGTATCTAAAGGTTGATTAAACAATAATTGTCTATTCTGTGAATAATCTTTCCAAGTGCCATGGATAGCAGTGCAACCATTAGCGGCATAACAGGGAATAGACATTTCTAGCATAACTTTTTCACCATTTATTTCAACTTCGCGGCTAAATTGTTCGCCACCAGGGTTTGGTAAATTATAAATAAACCCACTTTGCGGAGAGTAGCCTGACATAAAAGTTCCTGGGGTTATATTATTACCACTAAAACTAGGACAAATACAATTACTTGGATCGCCCAAACTGGGTGTACATGGGGATCCATCAGGACAAGATTTAGTTCCCGGAGGAGGCTCAGGTGGCGTTGGTCCAGTTGTTGTTGCTGTGTTTGTACTTGTAGTCGTACTCGTATTTGTACTTGTACCCGTATCGGTAGTTGAACCAGAGTCTGTTGTTCCCGATGGCGGTGCCGGAGGGCTATACGGACCAAAAGAACCGCCTGTAGAGCCACCTGTACTAGCATCATAACCTGGCCAGTCACTATCGGTTGAACCAGCCGTAGTACCAGCAGTTGTCAGATCATTTAATCCAGCCGTCGTTCCAGCTGTAAGATTAGCGGCAAAATTTAATTCAGAATTAGGATTGCCATCTAAACCTGCAAATTGATTCAATCCACCATAACCATCATCTTTTTTAGATAGATCTGCATCTGGGTTTTTTCGCCCTGTCCCATCACAGCCTTTGTTAACAACAGATTGTAAAACTTTATTAAGATTAGCAGCATATATTTTTAACACAGGATCATCAGTTTTTAATTCTAATGGGAACTGCGGTAAATAAACCCCAAAACTAGTCAATAATTTTTCTTTGATATTAGGATTCTTAACTATTTTATTTTGATAAAGCATACAGGCTTGAACAAAAGGTTTATTATCAATTTGGTCAAGATTACCCCCGGCTGCAATAGTCTTAGTGAAGTTTTGCCGTAAAATTTCTAACATGCCTAATTGATTATTTTGGTTATTATTATAAACAATAGGACCAAACTCAGGTTTAGGTTGCTGGGCTCTTGCTTCTATGGGCAATTTTATTTGCCCACAGCCATTGATGCCATTTACTTTATTAGAAAATAGGCCTATGTATGGTAATGTTGCAGGCGATATAGGGCTTTGCCAACTAAATTGGTAATTTTGAGTTTTAGTTCGAAGATTCATGAAATCTAAACAAACTTGTCTTTTGACTAAAATAACAGTGGCTATAAGAGCTGTATCTTCGTCTTTGATAGCTTGAGGATCAGGTTTGTTAGTGTTTTTGATATTTTGAGTGTTTACAGGCGGGTTCGCAGTTTTCTGAGTATAAGCCTGCGTATGAGTCTGAGCATAAGTAAGTCTTGTAAAACTTATTGATAAGCTAAATATAATTAAAATAAAACTGATTATAAATTTTGCGTTTGGTATATTTTTGCACATAATACATGTAAATTTTTTTAACTAACTACCTTTTCCACTGCTTGTGTAACAATACTGAATCTTTCCGGTGCAAAAATGCGGGAAAGTAACTGTAGTCGTTCAAATACTAAATTACGGTTTAAAAACAAACCTGCTGTATCATCCGTGCCTTTACTGGCAACTTCAGCAAATATTAATAATTTTGAAGCTGAGCCTGGGCTAATGCTGTCTATATGCTGCATTATCCTAAGAGAACGACTTAACTTAATACTGATAAGAATATTTATATAAAATTCTTCATTGGTAATTTGAAAGTCTTTGGGGCTGTCTAAAACTTGGGCAAGTTTAGTTAAATTAGCCTCGATTTCTGGATCACCATCTAAGGTCCAGTCTTCGATATCTTCCATAGTTTTAATAATTTTAATTAAAAAAGGATCTTGTCGATCTTGCCAAAACTTATCTGTTCCAGCTACACTCAAATCTAACATGAATTGCCCTGCAATCTGTAAATTACCTAATTAATTATAGCCTTTTTTATTTACCAATAGCACGAAAATTCATCATTTATAATTTATATAGATAGAATAAAATTTAACTAAGATTTAACTAAGATTTAACTAGGATTTAACTATGTCAATGCTAATAGGACTCTATACAGTTGTACGACGAGAAATTATTCGAATTTTGAGAATATGGCCTCAGACATTGTTACCACCGGCTATCACGACAGCTTTATATTTTATTATATTTGGACAATTGATTGGCAAACAAATTGCACCAATTAATAATTATAGTTACATACAATATATAACTCCCGGGTTGATTATGATGGCTGTAATCTCTAATGCATACGGGAATGTGGTAACTTCTTTTTTTGGAGCTAAATTTCAGCGTCATATTGAAGAGTTATTAATTTCTCCCATGTCAAATTTTTATATTTTAACTGGTTATTTACTAGGCGGCGTGATCCGTGGTCTATTAGTAGGCTTAATCGTAACGTTGATATCTTTATTTTTTAGTAAAATTGCTATTGCTCATTATTTATTAACTATTTATGTTTTACTAATGACAGCATTGTTATTTTCGATTACCGGGTTTATCAATGGTATCTACGCCAAAAATTTTGATGATACAAGTATAATTCCCGTATTTTTTCTAACTCCACTGACTTATTTAGGTGGTGTATTTTTCTCTATTAGTATGCTACCCAGTTTCGGTCAAAACTTAGCTATGATTAATCCTATTTTTTATAATATTAATGCTTTTCGATATAGTCTATTAGGTATAGAAGAATCAAATATTTTCTACTCTGTTAGTATGTTAAGCTTAATTACTTTGGGTTTATATTATTACGCTTGGCATTTATTAAACAAGGGTGTGGGGATTAGAAACTAAAGCCCTGCCGCTATAAAAATTTCTTTTAGAAAATTAGCTATATCTGTAATCTCTGACAAACACACCGTGTGGCCCATGGGATAACTATGAAGCTTAGTATGATAATTTAATTCTTTAAGTCTATTATACGCTGATTGACCATACTCGTAAGATACTATAGAGTCTTGAGTACCATGCGCTAAGAAAATTTTTATATTTTTATTAGCTAAGTTATAATTTTTATCGAATCGCGGTAAATAACATGATAAGCCTAATACACCAGCTAAACGGTGCTCAAATTTTAAGGCTGTGTATAAAGCTATCACACCCCCTTGTGAAAAACCTGCTAAGGCAATATTCTCATAAGGCACGCCTTTGTTATATTCTTCTGTGATCAATTGATTAATTAGTTGTCTAGTTTTTTCTATCCCCTGGTTATCTTCACGCCCGTTTTTATCAAAACTATAGATATCAAACCAAGCTGGCATACTGTAATTATTATTAATAGTTACTGGCATGATATTAGCATTTGGAAAGATAAATCTAATATTAAGTTGATCTTGTACCTTCAACTCAGGAACAATAGGGACAAAGTCATTGCCATCCGCACCTAATCCATGTAACCAAATTACACTGAATTGCGCAGGCTTATTATTTTTAAGTTCTAGAGTAATTTTTTGCAGAATGTTTGGCGTAACTGGCATTATAAATAATAATTGTTTTCAAAAATTAACCTAGTATACTAAAATTTTCATGGTTTTACGATTTAGAGATAGTTACAAATAGTTAGAAATAATTAGCAAATAATATGAAAATATTACCGTCTATAACATTAATACTAGTTACTGTATTAAGCTTGAGCCTAGCGGCTTGTGGGCAAAAAGGCCCATTATATTTACCTGAGAATAAATTACACAATGCTCAATCTTGAATTAACTGATCAATTACTGAATATAGCTGCTAAGTATGGCACTCCCTGTTATGTTTATGATAAACAACAGTTTTTAAAAAATTATGATCTTTATAAAACTAGTTTTGAGAGTTATAGTAATTTATGCAAATATTTAATCTGCTATGCTGTTAAAGCCAACAGTAATTTAACTGTACTCAATCAATTAGCAAAAGTTGGTTCTGGCTTTGACATAGTTTCTGTAGGCGAATTAAACCGAGTACTCAAAGCAGGCGGCGATAGCAACAAAATAGTTTTTTCCGGCGTAGGCAAACAAGATTTTGAAATCAAAGCTGCTTTAGATGCTGATATACTAAGCTTCAATATTGAATCCGAAGCTGAATTAATTTTAACTAATCAAATTGCCAAACAATTAAATAAAATAGCGCCAATATCTATCAGAGTAAATCCTAATATTGACGCCAAATCTCATCCATATATTTCTACTGGCCTAAAAGAACATAAATTTGGTATTAATATAGATAACGCTGAATATATTTATCAATTGGCTTCTGAATTAAGCCATATTAAAATTACAGGAATAGACTGTCATATCGGCTCCCAATTAACAGATATACGGCCGTTAGAACAAGCTTGCTTAGCTATTAATAAATTAATTCTACAGCTTTTGGCAAATAATATTATTATTAAGCATATCAATATGGGTGGGGGTTTAGGTATAAACTATAGTTCTCAATATTTAGAGCTGCCTAGTCATAAGCTATGGGTCGATACTATTGTACAGAATATTAATCCTGAACAAAAACTACATGATCTTACTATTGTGATAGAGCCCGGACGTTCTATCATTGGCAATGCTGGTTTATTATTAACCACAGTTATTTATAATAAAGTAGATAATATTAATGATCATAGTTTTGTAATCGTAGACGCTGCTATGAATGATTTAATGCGTCCAGCTTTGTATGGAGCCGAGCATCGGATTATTAATTTAAAAGATTCTGAATCAAATATATCTAATATATCTAATATATCTATAGTCGGCCCAGTGTGTGAGTCTAGCGATGTGTTTTTAAAAAATATTAATTTAGAGGCTTGCCAGGGTGATATATTAGCTATTTTAGATACAGGTGCGTATGGGTTTACGATGAGTTCAAATTATAATTCCCGTCCACGCGCTGCAGAAGTTTTAATAGATAATGATCAAGATTTCTTGATCAGAAAACGTGAAACTATTGAAGATTTGTATAATCATGAAATTATTTTTTACTAAAATGCAAGGGGCTGGTAATGACTTTGTGGTCATTGATCAGATCAGCCAAGATATACTATTTAAACCAGAATGGGCACAATTGATCTCATGTCGCAAATTAGGTGTAGGCTGCGATCAATTATTATTACTAGAGCCTCCAAAAAGTCCACAAGCTGATTTCTTTTATCGCATATTTAACTCTGACGGTACAGAAGTTGAACAATGTGGTAACGGCGCACGTTGTATTGGTCAATTTATCAGCTATAAAAAACTCTCGCCCAAGGCTAGTTGGGAAATTGAAACCATAAATTCTAAAATGACTGTCGCGCTTACACCAAACCATAATGGAATTAGAGTCAATTTAGGTTTACCTAATTTTGATGCTAATAGCCTGCCTTTTACTTTTACTGAACATAATATTGTAAATAATAATATTTTTAAATTACAAATACCTCAATTAGAAGATTTAGAATATTTAAAAAATAAAACACTGTTATTTTCTATAGTATCTATTGGAAATCCACATGTTGTGATCAATATGGATACTATTATGATTGATGAAAAAAACACTAATTTAGTCAATAATTATATTAATAAAATAGGTAGTACATTAAATAATCATCCGCAATTTCCTAAAGGTGTAAATGTAAATTTTATTCGAGTAATCAATTCTCATACTATCGGACTTACTACATATGAACGCGGCGTAGGAGTAACCGCTGCTTGTGGCACAGGATCATGTGCCGCAGCAATTTGTGCCAGAGGGCAAAATTTAGTTACAGAGAATTTTATTCAAGTAGAAAATAGCGGCGGAACTCTAGGCGTAAATTGGGCCAATTCTGATGATTCTCCTGTTTGGCTTACGGGAGCTTCTAATATAGTCTACGAAGGGTATATTGAACTGTAATTATCATCTCAAATGATTAGGTGAATAGTCTTTTCTATTGTAAAATACTAACAGAAAAAATCTCAAAACTTTAGTGTATATATTATAATATTATAATGCTTCATAACGCCAAGATCTTGAACTTTGGTTCTTTGAATATTGATCATGTTTATCACATAGATACTTTTATTACCCCTGGGGAAACTAAGCTCTCACAAAGCTTAAATAAATTTGCTGGTGGTAAAGGCAATAATCAGTCTATAGCGTTAGCTAAAGCTGGGGCAATGGTTTATCACGCGGGTGCTGTTGGCAAAGATGGTCAGTTTTTATTAGATAATCTAAAAAAAGAAAACGTTAATACTGATTATATCTATATAGATCCGCAGAATGCGACTGGTCACGCCATTATTCAAGTAAATAACCAAGGCGAAAACTGTATCTTATTACATGGTGGAGCTAATCAAGCTATTACTGTTAATTATATCAATCATGTACTTAGTAATTTTACCAAAGGCGATATATTACTAATTCAAAATGAAATTTCTAATCTCGATAAAATTATCGAGCTAGCCGGTGCAAAAGAAATGGTCATCTATTTTAATCCAGCACCAATGTGCACCAAGTTATTAAACTATCCTTTAGAATACATAGACACTTTTATCGTCAATCAGCCCGAAGGCATGGCTCTTACTAATGGGAGTACTTCTGAAGAAATACTAGACCGTATGACTAAGTTATTCCCAACTAGTAAAGTCATACTAACTTTAGGTGATCGTGGCGTGATCTATCAAGATCAGAATCAAAGAATCCCTCAATCAGCTTATCCGGTTGAGGCTGTAGATACTACAGCTGCGGGTGATACTTTTTTAGGTTATTTTCTAGCTAGCCTACAGAAAAACATAGCTATTAATAAAGCTCTAGATATAGCCTGTCGAGCTGCATCAATTACAGTAACAAGACAAGGCGCTACTTCTAGCATCCCCTATTTATCTGAGTTAAATATTTAAGCTGGCTGTAAATAAGATTTTCTGCTAATATATATTTCATTAAATATTAAGAGGTTAAGAATAATATGTTAAACGTATCTGATGATTCTTTTGATCAAGAGGTTCTTCAATCTGATAAACCAGTTTTAGTAGACTTTTGGGCTGAGTGGTGCGGGCCGTGTAAAGCTTTAACACCTATTTTAGAAACCGTTGCCAGCTCCTATGCTAACAAAGTAACTTTTGCAAAAATGAATGTAGATGAAAACCAAGATACACCTGCTAAATATGGCATTCGTGGTATCCCTACTCTATTGATTATCAAAGATGGCAAAGTAGCAGGTACCCGTGTTGGTAGCGCGAGCAAAGCTCAGCTTGAAGCATTCATTGACAGCCATATTTAATTGTTATCAATGCACTAGAGCTTGGTCTGATTCTGATCTGATCTTGATTCGTATATTAAAGTAGGCTATTATTTCGGTATTGAATAAATATTAATTTAAATACAAGTAGCAACAGCCTACTTACTAAGTGATCGAGAACAAAATTACCAACGTCTAACCTTTGTAACATTGATATCAGTTAAACACCTTTAAAATCAATCATCATCACAACTTATCAAACCACTTTAACATCTAACCAACCTAAAAACTATAATTATTATGAATCTGACTGATCTAAAAAAGAAAAAACCCACAGAAATCCTTGAGATAGCCTTACAATATGGCTTAGAAAATGTCGCAAGGGCTCGCACCCAGGATGTTATATTTTCTATCCTTAAGGCCCATGCCAAAAAAGGCGAGGACATTTCTGGTGATGGGGTATTAGAAATACTTCCGGATGGCTTTGGGTTTTTAAGATCAGCCGATGGTTCTTATTTAGCAGGACCAGATGATATCTATGTTTCTCCAAGTCAAATCAGACGCTTCAGTCTACGAACTGGTGATACGATTTCGGGCTTAATACGTCCACCAAAAGACAGCGAGCGTTATTTTGCTTTATTAAAAGTTGATCAAATTAATTACGAATCACCAGAAAACTGCCGTAACAAAATTAACTTTGAAAACTTAACCCCCCTGTTCCCTAATGAGCGTATCCGTATGGAACGAGGTGATGGCAGCACAGAAGATATCACGACAAGAATTATTGATATCTCAGCTCCTATCGGTAAAGGCCAACGCGGTTTAATAGTTTCACCACCTAAAGCTGGTAAGACTATGATGTTACAGAATATTGCTCAGTCCATTTCTAAAAATCATCCAGAATGTAAATTAATTGTTTTACTAATAGACGAACGCCCTGAAGAAGTAACGGAAATGGCGCGGTCTGTACGCGGCGAAGTTATTGCTAGTACATTCGACGAGCCAGCTACTCGCCACGTCCAAGTCGCAGAAATGGTTATTGAAAAAGCCAAACGCTTAGTTGAGCATAAACACGATGTGGTTATTCTCCTAGACTCTATCACAAGATTAGCGCGTGCTTATAATACTGTAGTACCAGCATCAGGTAAAGTACTAACTGGTGGTGTTGATGCCAATGCGTTACAACGTCCAAAAAGATTCTTTGGTGCTGCTCGTAATATAGAAGACGGTGGTAGTTTAACTATTATTGCTACATGTTTAGTAGATACAGGATCTAAAATGGACGAAGTTATCTTTGAAGAGTTCAAAGGTACTGGTAACATGGAATTACATTTAGATCGCAGAATTGCTGAAAAACGTGTCTTCCCTGCAATAAATATTACAAAATCTGGTACACGTCGTGAAGAACTATTAGCTCCTGCAGATGAACTACAAAAAATGTGGATCCTACGTAAAATCTTACACTCTATGGACGAATTAGCAGCTACTGAGTTTTTAATCGATCGTCTAAAACCAACTAAAACTAATGAGGCTTTCTTTGAAGCGATGAAGAAGTAGGGCTGTCTTGTGGCTGTTTGTCTGGTTTGTCAGTAAGCAATAATGATCCTGAAGTCACTAGTACTGGCGCTCCTGTCACTGTCGTAGCTACTACTGCGGCAGCTGGACCACCTGTTTTTACTGACGACTCATGCTTAAATTTAAAACAATTTTTTACCCAATCCAAGAAAGACTCAATAAAATTATATATTGATAGCAATATTTTCTTGTGCAGAGGCTTACGGGGAGATAATACTTCCACCAATATCCGCATAGCAGATTCTGAATCTGCTGGCTTTAACAGCTTTGCTAAGTGAAGCAACTGTGCGTAATATCTTGGATCTCTGCAGAGATTACCTAGTGCTTGTAATAATGATTGCTTAGGTTCGGTTCGTCGTTGCCCCAATATTAAATCTCGTAATAAATCTCCCCGCAACTCTCCAACAGAACCAGATCTGCCATCGAAAATTAGAGTTTGATTATCTTTAAATGTAATCTTTAGTTTTTTATATAACTTTATATCAACAATCTCAACACTGTCAATCTCAGATAGTTGTCTGCCCATTAAATCTACATCTTCAGCACTAAAATCGTGACGCCTAGTTTCACCTTGCAACACACCTTGAAAACCATTTACGACGTCAAGATCACTTTTGGCTGAATCTCGTAAAAATTCATTCAAGAAAATTACTGCAGATTTTGCATGGCCATCGGCCACTGATAAACGATGTTTGTCCTCTAATGCTTTTAAAATTGTTTCCGGTGTTCGTTCAGTTGCCATATTAATATCTTTATTTCAAATAAAAATTTTTTCATTTAACTAATGGTACACTATGAACCTTAAGCAATACTTAAGCTGATTTAGGCTGATTTAGGCAAAAATAAGTAAATAAGGCTGTCTGAGCTATATAAAGCTTTCTCTGCATGAGTATTTACAATCATTTTGCGTAAGTCCTGACATAATAACTTTTCTTAGCGGCATTGACTAAGAAAAGATAGCTCATGAAACAAAGAGTTGGAATATATATTACGCAAAAAACACCTGAGATTTATGTATATCGTAAATATTTAGACATTTTTGAGTATGGTGCTGAGCCATTTAATTAAAATTTTCAAACAGTCGCAACCGTTCTACGACTGAAAACAACTCACGCTCAATTCGCCCTTTTTTACCCAATATAGCTAAAAGTTTATTAGTTAATTGCTCAGACTGTTTTTTATCAAGCTGTTGATTCCCATTGCCATAAACTAATTGCTTATTTAAATTATTATAACTATCTGATAATAGCTTTAACATTTTTTGCAAAGAATCTTGCTCATGCATAAGTTTACTTACAGTATGTTGCTGATAATCTGATTTAGATACGGCTAATGTAGCTGTTTTATTATATTTTTTTAGATTACGCAACACTTTAAATAAAGCAAAAATTTTCGTTTCTATTTTATTAATAAAATAAATTTTAAATAAATCATTTTGATTACTTTTAAGACTTCGATAGTCTTTTACTATATCTTCTAGATATTTATTGTAATCAGTATAATTGTTTTTAAAAACATTATTTAAGCTTAAAAATAATTTTTTGCGATAAAATATTTGTTGCCATTTATTATCTTTCTGTAAATCAATAACAAACTGTTCTATTTTGGCTATCTGTTGCTCGAGCTGAACAATTAATTCTGGCTCTGTTTTCATAAATATTTAACTTAAATAGTGTAACCAAGGAAAATCTTTATCACCCGCTGCAAAAAATTCTGGATTGATTACATTAGTTTTCATATTATATAATATTTTTTGGCCAGTTAAGTCTTCCACAAGGCCGCCTGCTTCATGCACAATAATATCACCTGCTGCTGTATCCCATTCACTAGTTAAGCCAAATCTTGGGTACAGATCAGCTAAACCCTCCGCAATAAGACCAAATTTTATAGCACTACCCGTTACTATATTATTGCAGCTAAGATTATTTTGCTCAAACTTATGAATTAAATGACCAAATTTATTATGACTATGATGTCTTGTACTAGAAATTAACATAATATTTTGTTGCATATTTTTTCTAGTAAAAATTTTTTTATCCTGGCCTGATTGATTCACTTTATATGCTCCGCCATTAAGTACAGCATAATATGTTAAATCATAATACGGCGCATGTATCACGCCTAATATTGGCCTATGGTTCTCAATCAAGGCTATGCTAACGCAAAACTCACCAGTACGTGCAATAAATTCTTTTGTGCCATCTAGCGGATCTATTAACCAGTAATCTTGCCATTTTAATCTATGTTCAGATTTAGTATCACTTAAATCTTCGGACTCTTCAGATAAAATTGGCAAATCTAACTTATTATTATTTAAACTAATATTAGTCAATGCTTGGATAATAAAATTATGTGCGGCTAAATCTGCTGTTGTAACTGGAGAGCTATCAGGCTTATGCTGAAGATCTTTGGTAGGATCGAAATTTTGGTAATAAGATAAAATAACTTCTCCTGCATTTTTTGCAATAGTTAACACTTGTTGACATATGTGCAGTAAATCAGCTTGAGAATATTGTCTATTTCTATGTATTTGCATTTTATAACAAAAGATTTTTCACAATATAGATTGCTGCTATACTGCGCGAATCGGTAATTTGGCCTGTTGTAATTAAATTACTTATTTCATTTATATTATAGCTGATAACTTCCAATGGTTCAGGCTCATCACCTGGTAATTTGCTCGGTCTTAGATTTTTAGCTAAGATAACTTCTGTACTATGTGTCATATAATTAGGTGAAACGCTAAGTTCACATATTCTAGATAAATCAGCTGCCGCAAAACCAGTTTCTTCTTGTAATTCACGATTAGCACCAAAACAAATATTTTCATTAGGCTCTACTAAGCCTCTAGGCAAACCAAGCTCATATCGTTCAGTGCCGGCTGAATATTCTTTAATTAATAATAAATTTTGCTGATCCTGCATTGCTACTATAATAACTGATTTTCTTACACCTGATTTTAAACGCTCAAAACTACGAATTTGGCCATTAGAAAATTCTAAATCTATTTTTTCTACATGAAACAATCTCGTTTGAACAATAGTTTCTATATTTGTTATTTTTGGCATTATTTTAATTAATATTTTAAATTAAATTAGATAAACGATCTGGTAATAAATCTGCTAAGTTTTTAATACATGTAATTTTCTGATCTAATTGATTTTCGGAAAGAAAATCACTAATAGCTATAACTTCCAAGCCTAGATTGCTCACAATTTTACTTATAGATAAATTATTGTCTAGTAAAACAGCCTGATCAGGATTAATTCGAAGTTGCTTTAAATAATATTCCCAAAATTGCTCGTCTTGTTTCAGCATATTGAAACTGTAACTAGAAGTTACGCTATCAAAAAAATAGTCTATGCCTGTTAGTTTAATTTTATAATGAATTATATCAGGATGATAATTAGATACTAAATGACAAGCAGGTTTAGGATTGAGATTATTGATATAAAATAAAAATTTCTCTACATATTTATTTAACCTAATTAAATCTGAATGCTGTTTTTTCAAATTTAAAATATTTATCCCTAATTTTTTCTCCCAATATTCTATAGAGTATATATCATTAGTACCAGCTGCTGAGGCTAGATAAGAAGATAAAAGAGCTTTTGCTTGATCTATATTTAAAGCATACAGTTTTGCATATGCTTGGGGTACAATTTCCTGCCAAAAATGATTATCAAAGTGTAAATCTAGTAAAGTACCATTGAGGCCAAAAAAAATATGTTGTTTATTTTTCCATCTATCCATAATTAATCCGCTATCCCAGCACTATTTATATATTATATATTTATATAGTTCTATTACTTCCATTTATTATAGTTTATTTTATCATAACTGCGTCATATAATGTATTATATCCAAAATAAGCTTATAAAATCTCACATGAACCAACGGATCTTATTTAAAATACTAAAAAATGTCCTAATATTATCTGTTTTAAGCACGACTGCCTGCTCTGAATATATTAACCAAGGCTCCGAACCAAGTGATGAGCAGCTATTGATCCAAGCAAAGCAGGACTACAGTGATAAAAATTATCAAGAAAGTTATCGTAATTTATTCACTTTGGCTAAAAAAAATAACAAAGAAGCGCTATATGCTTTAGGTTATATGTATTATTATGGCCATGGCGTGGATGAAAACCATGGTCTAGCACAAGATCTGATTCGGCAATCTGCCGATCTTGGTTACTCTCCTGCTATTAAAGCATTACGTATTTTCTCAGCGACTAAATCAACGTTCAGCGTTGACAGCGCTCATGCTAGTTATATTTCTGGGAATGATCTTCCTGTAAAAGCAGTAAGAAAAAGTAAACCAAAAGAAATTAGAGTTGAAAAAACTGAAATAAAAGCAGAGAGCTCTGAAGGCAAAATTAAAACAACTGAAATAGCAGGAGCTGAAGGCAATTTAGATTTTAGTAATATAGAAGAAGATAAGCCATTAGATCCTGCTGTTGAGAATTTTCTTGAAGCTAAAGAATTAAAAGAATTAAAAGAATCACAAGAGTTAATTTCCAGACCTAAAATTGCTGCAGCAACAACACCGTCTAAAATTACGCCTATTTCGGAGCCAGAATCTTCCACTAAAAAAAATGTACCACCTACACCTAATGATAATAGAAAACCTAAGCATACTACTCACCCGGGAACTAAAAGTCTCATAGAAAAAATCCAAAAACATACAACAGAAGATTTTTGGAGTAATGATGATAATAATACCAGCATTACTGAAAAAGTTGCCCAAATAGATGTCCAAGCAGATCATCAAGCAGATCCACAAGTAAATGTCACTGAATGGTTAAAAATACAAAGTCCAGAGAAATATACTATACAGATTTCTGCTAATAATAATAAAGAAGAATTAGATAAATTTATAGTTGCCAATAATTTACAAAATAAGGTAAAAACTTTTTCTTATGCTTATAATAATAAAACTTGGTATGGCGCAAGTTTTGGCGTTTACAACACTCCCTCTGAAGCTTATCAAGCTTTATTGGCTGATCTGCCCACACACTTAAAATTAACTAAACCTTGGGTCAGGCAATTTAAGAATATTGTGCCTTCGGATGTGGGCTAGATTTGGAATATATATATCCTGAAGATATCCTACCCACCAACAAGATTTCTACCGGTATGAACTAGTTCTTCGCTAGCTTCTTGAGAAGGTTCATCTTCAAGCTCATATGTTTCATTTTGCAGACTTATCGAGTTATCTGAACTAGCAAGATCTATCGTTAAATTTTCTCTAATTCTTTCCCAATGAAATCTTGTTTTTCGTATGAAAGGAGAGTTTTCACATTCAGTTTTCTCTTGATTGTCATCTGGTTCTTTTTTAATATGAACTCCCATAATAGGTGGTATCCGATGTCCGTGCAGACATGGCTGCTTGACCATAG
Organism: Gammaproteobacteria bacterium; assembly: GCA_018061105.1. Taxonomy (GTDB): domain Bacteria; phylum Pseudomonadota; class Gammaproteobacteria; order JAGOUU01; family JAGOUU01; genus JAGOUU01. The sequence goes on along the minus strand of JAGOUU010000001.1, from coordinate 6,563 downwards.
AATCGGAAGATTCGCTCCTTTGCGAACACAGTGAAACTGTTTCTCCTTTAGTAGTTCCAATACAAGAGAGACCCCGTCGTCTTGCTAAACCAGTTGTTGATAACGTTAAAGTACTACTCTGCCCTCCTTCATATAAAGTTGGTGTATATGTTCGTGAAAAATGACGACCTAAGTTTAATGAAGACAAAACTGTGCTGTAATAGTCTAAACAGGCTTTAAGATTAGATCTGAGCGTTATATATGCTCCTCGAAAACACCTGTTACTTAATTCAAGTTCACCTTCATATTTACTTAATAATTTTGCAATGACAACCATGCCAATGTTTCGACCACCGAGATATCCAGCATCAGCTTTTTTATGTGATTTTCTTTTTAGAGCATCTTTATAGTCATAGACGCCTTGTATTTTTTGAAAGATCCCTCTTCCATTATCCATCACAGAAATTTCTATTCTATTGGGATCAGGGTTTTTTAGTAAATATATATATATTGTTGTAGCTTTAGCATCTATAGCATTTTTTAATAGTTCTGCTAATCCTCCAACCACAGATTCTACTGCTGCACTATTTATAATAATATTCAACGATTCTTTAGGTAAATTTTCTATAATCGTTTCTCTCAAACTATTTATAATTGTAGTGTAGCTCTGTTCATCTTTAGATAAATATAATTCTCTTAGTGTTGAAAGTTTGTCATATAATAAAAGAAGATCCCACATATATCCGCCTATTTATTATTTCTACCAATGCTTTGTTCTTAAGTTTGTTTTCTTCTACATATAATAAAAGTAACATCATCTTTTTTATACAATTGCTGACTATTTATCATATGAGTATTATTTGTTACAGAGTCTATCAAATAATTAGCTATATCGCTCATTTGTCCCTTACGAATTACTTTAACTAATTCTTTTGGAGTATAATTATCAAACAAGCCATCCGTAGCTAGTAACATTGTATCATATTTAGCAAATTTACCACCCGTTCCAGTACTGCTTATTTCATGCGGAAGAAAACTAGATACATAAAATTTGTTTTTGTCATAACCCAGAACATTATTAACTATATTAAGTCTTGGATGTGACAATGCCAATTCGGGAGTTATTTTTCCTTGCTGCACTAACTCACCAACTTCTGATTGAAATGGTGTTAAAAATTTTAGTTTACCTTTTAAGCCAGCCAATAATATTCCAGAATCGCCTACTTGAAATATATAAATTTTCTTGCTAATCATTACAGCTAAAGATAGCGTAGTCTGAGGTGTATTACTTAAATTTAGAATTTTTGAATTAATCTCTTGCAATTTATATTTAGTTTCTTGTACAAGCAGAAGAGCATTAATACTTTTATCAGATAATTTTGTATAGAAATCACTTAAATTATTTAAGACACATTTTACAGCTCGATAGCTTTCTTCACTACCACCTACTCCATCAGCTACTGCTAGCACCACCCCATGAGAGATTGGCATTACTAATAGGCCATCTTCGTTTATATTTTTGCTTTCAAGCTTTTGGGTATAATAAATTATTTCGTAATTGCCAATACTGACAGATTCTAGGCTGTTCATTGATGTTTCAACAACAACAATGGAGTTCGTCATTCTCTGTACGCCTCATTCCAAACAACATTTTCTAGATATACACGCAACATAGTAGCATTTTTAAATTTTTTAGTTATTAAATTTTTCTTTAAGCCCAAGCAAATATTTTTAATCTGTTGCGGATGTTTAGCATAATGTTTTTTTCCACCAAGACACTCGTATAATATTTGTATAACTTCATAGATATCATCTAAACTGTTCACTTTACAACTACTGCCCCACCAATGCATATCTAAAATTTTAATCTTAAACCCAAGCCCGTATCGGTTTACAATAATATTATCAGCGTGCAAATCTCCATGAAGAATTTTTTTAGAATGCATAAACTCTAAGCCAATTAATATAGTATGTATTAATTGTAAAGCCAAAGTACGACTAAGACGCTTTTTTGGCTGTCTCAAAATATATTCTGATAAGATTTCACCTTCTACGTACTCTGATATCAAACAAGTAATCAGTTTTTTATTATGTAAAATAGTTTCATTCGTATGATAATGTATTATCAGTGGACACTCCGAAAGATCATGTAATAATTTAGCGTAACGTATCGCAACTTTATTATTTTTATTGCGTTCATAATAAAAAAACTTTGCTGTTCTAATTATACCAGTGGTTATTTCTTTAACTTTGTAGACTTCTCCCTCAAAGCCAGAGCCCAATTTTTCTAAAATGATATACTTACCAGAAATTATTTTATCTGTTAAAAAATTAAATCTTGTAATTTTTGCCATAGTATTAATATTAATCTAGTATTTCGCTACTCTTTGTTCGATACAGCCAAAAATGGAATTATTATCATGATCAAGCATTTCTATGCTTACAGTGTCACCATAATTTAAATAAGAAGTTTCTGCTTTGCCAGAATTTATAGTTTCTAAACTTCTTTTTTCGACGATACAAGACGATCCGGTACTTCGATCTAAATTAGATACTGTTCCTGAACCTATTATAGTACCCGCTGTTAATTCTCTGGTTTTTGCTGCATGAACAATTAATCTCGGAAAATTAAATGTCATCTCAACTCCAGCATTTGGCCTGCCAAAGATATTATTATTAATTTTTGATATAATAGGCAAATGTATTTTGCCATCTTGCCAATTATCATTCAATTCGTCAGGCGTTATAGCAACAGGAGAAAAACTACTAGCTGGTTTACATTGAAAAAAACCAAAGCCTTTGGCAACTTCACCTACAGCTAAGTTACGCAACGACACGTCATTAACCAGCATTAATAATATAATAGATTTTTCTGCCGTATCAAGATCACAGGCCATAGGTACATCAGAAGTGATTATGGCTACTTCTGCCTCAAAGTCGACGCCATATTCAAGATCAGCTACTTTTATATCATCTGTTGGACCTAAAAACTTATCCGATCCTCCCTGATACATTAAAGGATCTGTCCAGAAATTTTCTGGCATCGTCACGCCTCGAGATTTTCTTACCAACTCAACATGACTGACATAAGCGCTAGCATCAGCCCATTGATAAGCTCTAGGCAATGGTGCCATGACTTGAGTAGGATTGAAAGCAAAAGCATTACTTAATAAATTATTATTTAAATCCTGGTAAACTTGCTCTAAAGCCAGTTTATGTTTATTCCAATCATCCAAAGCCTGTTGTAGCGTTATAGCTATATCTGGCACTAAAATTGCTTTTTTTAACTGGCTATCGACAACTAAAAGTTGACCATCTCTAGTATTATTTTTTAACGTTGCTAGTTTCATTAAATTACCTTAAATTACCCTTCTTTAAATTACGCCTCTTTGTATTTGATCAAGCTCTATAGATTCAAATAAAGCCTGAAAATTACCTTCACCAAAACCTTCATTCCCTTTGCGCTGTATTATTTCAAAAAATACTGGGCCAAGCATATTTTTAGTAAATATTTGTAACAATATACCTTGGCCTTTGGTTGGTGCACCATCGACTAATATTCGCAATCTTTTGAGATCAGCTTTGCGTTCATTATGATTTTTAACCCGTTCATCTAATAAATCATAATAGGTCTCAGGTACATCTAAAAATTCTATTTTATTATTTTTTAACCCAGTTACGGAACTATATATATCATCAGTGCCCAAAGCGATATGTTGAATGCCCTCGCCCTTGAATTCCCGTAAATATTCTTCTATTTGTGATTTATCATCCGTACCTTCATTTATAGGTATTCTAATTTTACCGCATGGGCTAGTCATTGCCCGGCTTAATAAGCCTGTTAATTTTCCTTCAATATCAAAATATCTTATTTCTTTAAAGTTAAATAATTTTTCATAAAATTTTGCCCAAATATCCATTTGACCACGATTAACATTATGGGTAACATGATCAATAAATAATAAACCATCGCCGTGATTATCAAAATTTGTATTATCTAAGGCTTGAAAATCATTTTGATAAATATTTTTATCACCGTATTGATCAATAAAATATATAACACTGCCACCAATGCCATAGATCCCAGGAATTTTTAACTCACCAGAATTAGGTTTATATTTAGACTCGTAGGGCGTAGCCCCTAATTTTATAGCTCTATGATACGCATAATCTGCATCTAAGACCCTAAAGCCCATAGCACACACACCAGCCCCATGCTGTGCAGCAAAGTCTTCAGCAAAACCTTTTTCTTTGTTTAAAATAAAATTAATATGTCCTTGTCGGTACAAAATAACATTTTTTGATTTGTGCTTTGCAACGGGTTTAAAACCCAAATTTTCAAAATCTTTTGCAAGCTTATCTGCGTCAGGTGATGCATATTCCAAAAACTCAAAGCCATCTGTTCTCATAGGGTTGTCATTAAATAAAGTAGCAGCTTTTTTAGGTTTAACTGTAGTAAACTCTTTAGATAACATAAATTACTCCCCTTGGTTATTATTGCTGTAAACTGTATATATAAACTCTATATTAGATAATATAATAATAGCTAATTTTATTAAATTTTAATTTAAAAATGCAAGTTAACAATCCAGATAACACTAATCATACTAATAGTAATTTTGCTTTACCATATACAAATAACTTAGCATTATATATACCAGGCAAACCTATTGAGACGTTAGCACGTGAAAAAAACTTATCGAAAATAATTAAACTAGCAAGTAACGAAAACCCTTTTGGTCCAAGTCCTCTAGTCAAACAAGCTATAATAGATACCATATCACAAGTAAGTCTTTATCCCGATCCGGATCAATATTTATTAAAACAGAAATTAGCTAATTTATATAATATTAATACTAATCAATTAGCAATTGGCAATGGCTCTGATGAATTAATTCGATTAATTATGCAAGCCTTTGTCAGCAAAGAAAACAATGTTATCGCCCCTAAATATAGCTTCAGCAGTTATTATATTAACTCTCAGCTTGTTGAAGCTAAATATATTGTTTCAGACATCCATGAAAATAATAGCTGGCAAAATAACTTGGAAAATATATTAGCTAATATTAACAAAAATACTAAGTTAATTTGCATAGCCAATCCTAATAATCCAACAGGGAGTTATTTAGCTCCTGACTTAATTTGTGAATTTATTAAAAAAGTTCCTGAAAATATATTAATCCTATTAGACGAAGCTTATTTCGAATATATAAAATATAACTCGACTTCTAGAGATTACCCATACTATCAAGATTACAGTTTAGACTTAATCAATCAATATAATAACATAATTTCTCTCAGAACTTTTTCAAAAGCTTATGGATTGGCTGGACTAAGAGTCGGCTATGCTATAGCTAATCCTGATCTCATCACTGTGATAAATAAACTAAAACAACCATTTAATGTCAACAGAATAGCCCAAATTGCTGCTACAGCTGCCTTATTAGATCAAAAATACATTGAAAAAATTGTGGCTATCAATAATCAAGAACGGGAAAAGTTATGCCAGATTTTAAACGGTTTGCACATTGATTATATGCCATCTGAGACTAACTTTATTACTATTTATAATATTGATGCGCAGAAACTCTATAATCAACTGCTCGACCTTGGCATCATTGTCCGGCCCGTTAATAATTATGGACTTAATAACCATCTAAGAATCAGCATTGGGACACCTGAAGAAAATAACTTTTTGATAGCTAATCTTACTAGATTAATTAATCTAAGTTAATCTAAGTTAATCTAAAGATTAGTGGATAGAGCGTTTCTTTACTATAATTCTTGCATGATATGATCAATCATAATAGGTTTAAAAGATGGAAAAGTTAACTAAATATATCGCTAAAAAAGCTGGTGATAACGGCTATATCGCTTATACAGAAACTGAGCACGCTACTTGGCAGACTTTGATAACACGACAACTGCCCGTAATTGAGAAACGTGCCTGCCAAGAATTTCTTGACGGCCTAAATATATTAAATTTTTCCCAAAATCAAGTCCCCCAATTAAAAGACGTTAATAAAAACTTAAAAAAAGCTACTGGATGGGAAGTTGCAGCTGTTCCTGCTTTGATTAGCTTTGATAAATTTTTTGATTTATTAGCCAATTGTAAATTCCCTGCTGCAACTTTTATTAGAGTCCCAGAAGAGTTAGATTATCTTAAAGAACCAGACATCTTTCACGAGCTATTTGGCCATTGCCCGATGCTTACTAATCAGATTTATGCTGATTTTACAGAACACTTTGGTAAATTAGGAGTTGGAGCATCACCAAAAGTCCAAAAATTTTTAGCTAGGCTCTACTGGTTTACAATAGAGTTTGGGTTGATCAATACTTATAATGATCTCAAAATTTATGGCGGTGGGATACTGTCTTCTATTGGTGAGACTATTTATTCTTTAGATAGCAAGATTCCAGAACGCAAGCCATTTGATCTGCTTACTGCTTTAAGAACGCCATATAGAATAGATATCTATCAGTCTATTTATTTTGTGATAAATAAATTTGAAGATTTATTTAATATAATGAATACTAATCTAATAGATATGGTTCACGAAGCTATTCAGTTAGGTGAGTTTAAA
>JAGOUU010000084.1 GCA_018061105.1 Gammaproteobacteria bacterium | reverse complement strand
AGTTTCAACAGTTCGCTATTCTTTTCAAGATATAAACGATCACTAGAATCCGTAACTTTAACTTTTGCTAATTCAGATTTATATTCTTTAATATTTTCTAAAACTGGGTTGATTTGCGCTAAGTATAATGCAAACTGCTTTTGATAACATTCGATCATCTTGGTTTTTACAGTCTCGGCAAATTCTAATGGATCGGTAGGCAGTTCTTCTTCAGCTGGACTTGAACTTTTAACTGGGGGGCTAGAAACAAGCAACTCAGGAGTAACTGGATGTTCTGGTTCATTAGAAGTAGTACTTGCAGAGCTGGATTCATCCATGCTAGGGCCAACAACTAAAGATTCTGCAAGGTTTATTGAAAATTTGTTATATTTTTTCTCTAAAGAAGCTAAGTCTTCTCGTCCTATAGAGGCTAGTAGAGACTTAGCTTGTTTAATAAAATGATCTTTTAGTTCTTGAGTTAAGTGTAGATTATTAATAATGGCACGTATATCACTGTCAATGCGCATCTTAAGAGCGAGATTCCCAGGACGCTTTGCTCGAATATTGGCGACAGTATTTGAAACTAAAAGTTTTACCCCGATGATTGGCGAGAATACAGTGATAAATATTATTTGAATAAATTTTAGAATTATAGATAAGATTTTAAATGCCCAGAATAATGCTCTTGTTACATGAGCTGTACAAGCAATAACCCAGTTAGGTTTTATTATTTCAAAAGATCTCTCTTCTTCAGTTTTTTCATAACTTGATGAATCGTTTGGATTTCTAGTAAATTTAAGTATTTTTTTAATTTTGCGAGTTACTGCAGTTAATTTGATTGATGTTTTTGAATCAAAAGAGCTAGATTTGTCAATTTTTAACGCTTTAATTTTATTTAATAAATCTTCTAATTTATGTGAGATTTCTTTGTCAGATTGGATAACAGAAAAAAGTTCTTTATACTTCTTAGAGCGTTCCTGCCTTTCATCAAAATCTACTCGTGACATGTGCTTGACATATGCACCATAATCATTTTCTGACGCAATAAGTTTACCTTTATTAAGCTCATAATCATACGCCTCTGTAAAAGCTTCTTCGCATTGCTCTAAAGTGGTATCTACTATACTTTGATAAAGTTTTTTGCTATTTTCATCAAGACGCCTATATGTTTCTTCTAGTTCTCTATGCGCATTGTCCATCTCTTTAGTAATTCTATTGGGAGTTACCTCTGTTTTTCTTATCAACTGAGCAATCTTGTCACGCATGCTTCCCAGATCATGAACTAATTTAAGTTGATCTGCTATATAATAAGGTAGTGGTATTGGTTCGAAGACTGGGGTTGTTAATTCAGCAAAAGTCTGGCGCGCGTCCCCAGTTATGATGGTGGATTTCAAATCAATAGATACATTAAGTAAGGATTTTGCATGAAAAGTCATGTCTCTAATGAATCTTAGTAATTCTTTTTGTTGGCTTTCTAGAAGTGAATCTAATAATTCTAGCTGGTCGCTTGTATGTTGTGTTTCTGGCTGTAGCGGTTCTGCAAGTTTTTGGTGTTTGTCAGAAGTTTCAGGCTGCGCTGGTTCGTCTTCAGTAAGTACTTTGAAAGCATCTGAGATTTGTGTTGTGAATCTACTTGTAAAAGAAGAAACGGCATGTACGGTATGTGAGGCAGTAAGTTTATAGATAATCTGCCCCAAGCATTTCTTAAGAAGCGAGAGCTGTTCTTTTTGACAGGTTGTTTCCCCTAGATCTTGTAAGAATGTAATAATACAATCTTTACATAAATGCACTATAGTGTTGTCACTATGGTTAGCAGCTGTAGTAGTAAGATCTGCGATTAGATTAGCAATTGCACGTTGTCTAACAGCCTGATCTGATTCGCATATGTCGACTATATATTTTTCTAGTATAGCTAGGCTCTCAATAATGATATTACGTAGCTTTGGGTCATAATCTGACAAAACATGACTTAACACTTCTTTAAAAAGCTCAAGTGCTTTTTTTATTTGTTGCTTCTTTTCTGTTTCGGCATAGATATCCTTGATTGATGTTTCGATACGACTTGAGCTTTCTAGTAATCTGCTACTTGCTGTACTAAGTCTGTCTAGTAAAGCTGGATGTGCAACAATAGAAGCTGTTTGTTTATGTTGAGCGATAAGATCTGATATATAGGAAATTTTTTTCTCTAAATCAGTATGCTTTTTTTCAAGCTCCTGAGGTATTGTTAACGAAATAACTCTTTCTGTTGTGATGAAGTCAGCAATTTTTAGATAAGCATCTGCTTGTTGTTTTTTTGATTCTGCAGTATTACCGGGAAAACAAATTGCTAAATATGGCTTAAATAATTCAGCAGAAACTTTTAATCCAGTTCTATCTTCAGTTGCAATTAATCTGGCAATGTAGACCCTTAGTTTATGTTGATTCTCAATATCAAAATTAAAATTCAATCTGAATTTAAACCAGATCTCTTTAAAAAAACCAGCTATATCTTCAGGTAATAGACGTTTGGTTTTTTGAAGTAAAGAACGGGCATGTTTAATAAGTATTTTTTCTTCTGGGGTAAAGGCATCACTCGATTCCGTCTTTGGATCTAGAATTCCTTTTATTATTTTTTCACCATAGGCAAGAGTTATTTGTGTGAAATCACTAAATTTTGATTCTTCTTGTCTGTAATCAATTAGTTTGAATACAATACTTTTTACGATTTCTTCAATAATGTGATCTATTTTAATGATTTTATCTGCTAGACCATAACCTTGCTCTGTAAGTCCAGACAACGCATAATGATTGAGGATTTTAAATGCTTCATATGATGCTGGATCAACTTTGCTGATCCCTTCGATGCTAGTTGCAATTGAGCTATCTAATCTATCGATGAGATTGATGCTCTCCATAATCGTCTTATAGTTTGTGATGCCCTTAGATTTTAATAGTTCTATCTCAGCTATAATATGTTGGAATTGTTTTAGGCGGACAAGCAGAAGAAACTGTGTTTTTGTTATTGCGCCCATTTCTTGAGCTTTATAGAGTTCTTCTATATTTAATTGCGGTTTGTCTAACAGTGTTGTTATATTGATAACAAGTTGGTCACCTAGATCTTTGCTGGAGAAAAGGATAATTTGCCTTAGCGCCTTAGTATACTGAGTCAATCCATCTAACATTATACTAGTGTATTCAAACGTTTTAATCTTTGGATTATAATCCAAATAGGAGACGCCAGCTCTAGCTGCTCTGACAGCGGTTTCAAAAGTAATGTCTGTTGGCATAGGCCTTGCTATAAGTAAATTAATTAAATGCTATTATGAAATAAGAAAATGAACAAGAGATGAAGCATTAGTAAAATTTTATATAACCTATTGATATTTGAAAAATAAAAATCGTAAAAAATCTAACTAACTTACCCAGCTTAGCTTTATTAATTTACTAGCTATACAGCTATGACATGCTGTCCCGCACTCTAATTTTTTTCTTTCGCAATGAATGCGCCCCTTTGCTATATAATGTTCAGCTAGGCACAATATTTGATCAGGCTCTTCCATGAACTCTTTAGCTAATTTAGCGAGAGTTGTGGCACCATTATTTTGTAAATAGGTCTTAAGTACTTGTAATGTGAGCATTATTGTTTTTTGTATTAAAATAAAAATTCGGTTGGCCATTTTTTATATTTTTTTTAATATACAAATAGAGTAACATGTGGCTTATTATTATAATGCCGGTTATAAGTAAAAACTTAATAGGTGTTACAAGAATATTAGATGCTTGATAGACCATGGTCGCGCTGCAATAGGCAATATCTAAGCTCCACAGTAACGAGGCAATAGCCCAACTTCTACCTATTTCTTTTATTAATGTACTGAAAGTAGATAGGCAGGGTATATACAATAAGACAAATAAACAGTAAGCAAACGCAGCCCAGACGCTTGGGAAAGCTGAACTAAGTTTATTATAACTAGAGAGGCTGAAATCAGTATTTGAATTGTCTGTAAAATTGTAATGGGAAGCGCTAAAAAGATTCTGCAACAGTGCTAAACTTTCTAATTTAGCTTGGTTTAAAACAGCAAATATATTATTTAAATCAGTAGTGTTTTTATTCGTATTTTGATTCGTATTTTGGTTAGTAGCCAGCTCAGGGCTTGAATATAAAGTATTTAAAGTACCGACAACTATTTCTTTAGCTAAGCTACCTGTGATTAAGCCGACAGTTGCTGGCCAATTATCGTTTGTTACTCCAATAGGATTCAACAAGGGGGTAAAAGTTTTACTAACTTCAGCTAGAATAGATTTTTCAGAGTTGTGATCAGCAACACTTACCCATTTGCCATTAAACTCTATGCTATTTAATAATTGTAGAGTAATACAGATAGGGATGATAAGTTTCCCAGCTCTTAATATAAAGCTTTTAATATGTTGCCAGCTAGTTAAGGCTATAGTTCTTAAATTAGGCCAATTATAACTAGGCAATTCTAAAATAAGCGGAGTTTTGTTATTAACAAAGATGTTCTTTTTTAATATTAAACCTGTAAGCAGTGCGACTATAATACCTATTATATATAAAATAAATACCATAAGAGCTGGCCGCTCGGGAAAAAAGGTACTAGCAAAGATAATAAAAATAGCAAGACGCGCACTGCATGACATAAAAGGCGCCATCAGGCAGGTTAAAATACGATCGTAATGATTATTCAATGTTCGAGTAGCCATTATTGCTGGAACATTACATCCGAAGCTGATAATCAATGGCAAAAAAGATTTCCCTGGGAGGCCAACTGCTAGCATGAGTCTATCCATAATAAAGGCTGCGCGTGCCATATAACCAGAGTCTTCTAGATAAGTTAATAAGACAAACATAATAGCAATCTGTGGAATAAAACTTGCGACTGTTGAAATCCCGGTTGCCAGACCATGACTTAAATTAAGTACAAGTACAGAATTATTAGCAAGCGAGACTATTTGATTTGCTAAAAATTGGCTAGGCAATTCAAAAAATGGTTTAAATATACCACCTAGGCTAATTGAAAGCTCAAATACACTATAGAGTAAAAATAAAAAAATGGGGATCCCTAAATATTTATTCAAAAATAATCTATCTAAAGTGCCGGAAAGATCAAAATAATTATTTTGCTTTGTATTGAGATTTGTTTTTATTTTGAGAAAAGCATTGTAGATTGAATTAATGATCTTGTATCTTAGATCTGCAATTATTATATCGGGATCTTCTTTATAGTGTTCTTGGATTGCGTCTTTGGCTATTTTTAGTTCAGAATTTGCTGTAATTTTTGAATATGATGTATGCTCAAGGGCTCTAATAGCAAGGCCAACTGAATTTAAATCTTGGCTATAGTTATCCGAAGATTTAGTGAGCTCAAATGCAATTTGGTTCAGCTTTTTGTAATACTGTTCTATTTCCTGAAGTTCTAGAATATTAGGTAAACAGGCTGGATTAATATTTAAATTATTAAGTAAAGAAGTATTTGCGGAGTAAAGATGTTTTTTATTAATATTATTATTAATAGCCTGATAAATAAATTCTTTAATGACTAAAATATTTGTTTTAATATTTTTTGTAGCTGATATTGTTAGCACGTGGCAATTTAAACAGTTTTCCAAAATATAACGTAGATTATCTAGGTCAATATTAAGTTTTTTAAAAGTAGCTTTGTCTATCATGTTAATAATAACAATACAGGGTAAGCCAAGTTCTACTAATTGTAGAGTTAAATACAAATTTCTTTTAAGATTGCCGGCATCTAAAATATTTATATATAAATCGCAAGGATTATTGATAACAAAATTGTTTGTAATTTCTTGATCTAACGAGTTATTCTGTGGAGCAGGTGAGATAGAATAAAGCCCTGGTAAATCAGTAACTGTGATTTCTTGATTTTTATAATGATACTGACCGGATTTTTTTTCCACAGTAACACCAGGCCAATTACCAACTTTTTGATTGGTATTGGTCAAATTATTAAAAATAGTTGTTTTGCCACAGTTGGGATTGCCAATCAGAGCAGTTTGGACAGCTGCAATTAACATGAGTTATCAACAACAAGGCTCGATGAGAAACGCCTGTAATTCAGCCTCTCGTAAGCTTAAACTAAATTGTTCTAGATCGATTTGCACTGTTCGACTAAAGGGAGCAAACCTGCGGACTAAAAAAGCTGCTCCAGGAAGCAGACCCATAGCAAGCAAATGGTGACGATAGCTTTGATTGATTTGCTTGTCATAGCCTTTTATTAAATATTTTTTACCATTTTCAAGCTTTACTGATTGTACTGACATGTTGATAATTAATAATATATTTAACAAGTAATTATATATAATATTATACGTTAATGATAATTATTATCAATAAGAATAGAAGATAGATTGATAATAATTATTTAACTTTTAATTAGTCTTCAACTAAAGGGAAGCCAGCTGCGACCCAGCCT
>JAGOUU010000016.1 GCA_018061105.1 Gammaproteobacteria bacterium | reverse complement strand
AGTTAATATTATTATTTAGACTGGTATTTATTAATTGATCGATTTCTAAACCAATTTCTTCAATATTATTTTGATATTTTGTAATTAAGTCTTCACTTAGCCAATAGTTATATTTTAATATTTGTAAAATATTATCAATTTTCTCTTCGGTTAATAATAAATTTTTTGTAAAATTTATCGTATTAAAAATCTTCGTAGTAACTTTACTATTTTCTAAATTTTCAAGATTTTCTAAATTTATCTGTTTTAGATTTTTATTAACACGTAGAATTTTCTCTACTTGCTGTTGAAATAGTTTTAACGAAGGAATTTTCGCGACAAGTTGTTCTATATTTTGTGAAAGATTTTGAGCATCAGTTTTAATATTAGAATTAGATATCTCTATATTATTAACAAAACTAGTTAATTCAACACTTTTTTGAATCAGTAAATAAGCATAGCTATCAGGGTTTACTTTAAATTGATTTAGACTATTTTGCAGATCATAGGCAGCCATGGTAGCATTTTTTTTTTGCTCATTATTTTTTAAACGGAGATTTGAATTAGGTTGCAAATAATTGATAAAATTAATTACAACTAAATTTACAACAACGAAAGCTGCCAGTATTTTCCAGATAGAAATTCTATTAGATTCATTTATTTTAGAGGATTTATTTTTTTTTTTATTCTCAAGCATATATATTATTATTTATTATTTATATTTTATATTTTATATTTTTAATTGCTGTTGCTAAATCTTCAGCCGTAAATGGCTTTGAAATAAAATCATTTGCACCTACTACCCTTGCTTTTGCTTTATCATAAACTCCGTCTTTACTAGATAGCATTATAATAGGTATATCTTTGAAATCTTGATTGTGTTTAACTAGAGCACAAGTCTGATAGCCATCTAATTTTGGCATCATGATATCTAAAAAAATGACATCTGGCTTTAAATCAACAATTCTTGATAAGGCTTCGTAGCCATTTTCAGCTAAAGAAACCTGATGTCCCATATCGGTAAGTAACTTTTCCGCTGAAGAACGAATAGTATTACTATCATCGATAACCATTATTTTTAAGCTTTCTTGCTTACTTTCCATATAGCCCTCAATATGTTATTATTTGGTTAATTTATATTATATCGTAACTGAACGTAAATTTGATACCATAACAAAAATAATTAAGCCTACAAACATGAAATTAGCTATCGTTATGGATCCTTTGGATACCATTAACATTAAAAAAGATTCGACCTATGCAATGATCAAAGAAGCCAGCAGACGCAATTGGCAAATTTTTTGTTGCACTGTGCATGATCTCTATGTTGATAATAGTATACCCAAGGCAATATTCACAGAGATTATTTATACTAATAATAGTAATACTAATAATAAATGGTATGAAGCCCGGCAATCTATCAACCTAGATCTAAGAGAAGTTGATATTATATTATTACGCAAAGATCCCCCCGTAAATCTAGATTATATTTATGCTACTTATATTTTAGATCTCGCCAAAAGCTATGGGACGTTAGTTGCAAACGATCCTACAGCTGTTAGAAGTTATAACGAAAAACTTTCTACTTTAAATTTTCCTGAACTTATCCCGCCTAATTTGATCACAACAAATAAAGCAAAATTATTAGAATTTATTAATAATTATAAAACTATTATCATAAAACCTCTCGATGGCATGGGAGGACGTTCTATTTTTAAAATAGAGCATGGAGATGCTAATACATCAGTTATTTTAGACACGATGACTGATAATGGCATCGAGATGGTCTTTGCTCAAAAGTATATTCCAGAAATTACAGAAGGTGACAAAAGAATTATCTTAATCAATGGCGAGCCGATTTCCTATGGATTAGCTAGGATACCTGCTACAGGAGAGATCAGAGGCAACTTAGCGGCTGGTGCCAAAGGTGTCGGGTTTGAGTTAACTAAACAGGATAAATTAATCTGCGAGAAGATAAGCCCATGGCTTAAATCAAACAAATTGTTTTTTGTTGGCATTGACGTAATAGGCAACTATTTAACAGAAATCAACGTTACCTGCCCTACGTGTGTCCAAGAAATTGGTGCAATTTTTGGTTGTGATATCAGCAGTGAATACTTAAATTTTTTAGAAAGTTACTTGCATTTGTAACAAGTTTCTGATATTTTTCTAATTGTTTTTATTTAACTTAATTATATTAATGATATGAATTATATGAATTATATTATATGAGGTAGTATCTATGCCATTATTTATCGGAGACTTTCTTGTTGAACTGGAGCGCCCGGGTGAGCGCATGAAAGCAAGTGTACTTTTACGACACTTATTAGGTTTACCTCAAATCCCTATTCATTCTCGTATAGATAAAGCGGGTAAAGATATTATCCGGGAAGAAGAAATGCGCATTATCATGCAGCATGAAATATTTTATGGCTCTACTGAAGACTTTAAAACACATGGAATAAAATATATAGGCGTTAAAGATCTTAGCCAAGCCATTGTACTTCACCTAATGATTGATACTCACCAAATAGTGATTTTTCTAGATACCGGTGACACATCTAATGCGCAATTGTCTGCGCTATTTACAGATATGAAGCCTACTGGCAAAACCATCACTGTTACATTTGCTGGAGGAGCCGACAATTGTCGTGACTCGCAATTACTAACTATTATGACTATACAACAACTCTATGGATTAGCAACAGCACATAATTGCACAGTAAGAATTACCCAACAGTTTCTCTGGGAAGCAAATAAACCAAATACTCTCGATGAAGCACACTATTTTTTTGACCTATCTATTAAAAAAATTAGTCTTATGCATCAATTCGTTTTTAGTGACACCATCTCTCCTGAAATATTAGCAAATTACTCTGTGCTCAACTTTTTACAAGACCATTCACCGAGACGACCATTGTCTGATGAAGACAAGAGAGTTCTTGGTCTATTATGTAAATTCTTCCCATCAATCTTCAATGTGCCTATTTTTGATAAAGAAACATACGAAAGAGCCATTCATCAATTACTCCCAACACGATCTCGTGACCGCTTTGCACAATTATGCACTTTATTATTTTCAACAGATGGCTATAAAACTCTCTTCGCAGCATATCGTGCTGCAGTTCCAGTTAGACTAAAAGAAGAAAAACTTGGTAACTTTGTTTTGTCTTTAGAGACTGGTGCTATTACTCCTATAAGTGTGAACATAACCACACCTTATGAGTATATGCGCAAAGCTATCGCCCACTTTGGTCTTATGTCTAGCTCTGCTACCTCTTCTCCTCCTCCTTACTTGATTCACACTCCTGGTGGATATCAATTAACTAAATTAAGTCGAACATCGATGGAACCCTTCTTAGCAGTATCAACAAGACATGCCGATGTTTTCGCAACAAAATTCATGGAGCGCGGACTAGAGAACTTACTATTACAATTAAATATTGTTGGTCAGCCTAACTGGACAACTTGCTCTGAGTTTTGTAATTTTCTTTTGTCTAGAGAGTTCGAGTTGGCAAAACTTCTATCTGCTGACAAGCCTGAAGACAGAATAGCAGAGCTCATACTATCTGTTACAGCAAGCCATGCAGAACCAGAAGATCCAAAAGATCCAAAAGATCCAGAAACTCTAGTAAAAAGGCTTGCTACTTGGAGATTAATATTAGACTATTACCAGACTTCTACAAGTGCAGGAAAATATTCTGCAGCCTGCATTCCAGCTTATATCGAACTATCCATTTTACAAAATAAAATAGGCGCATCCCTAGATGCACTAACGACAATACAAGATGGTATAGTTGCAATAATTAAAAACCGAATATTGAGCCCTGAAGCGGCTACAGCCTACAGGCCGTTAGAAATACTGCATGCTGAGCATGAAAAGGCTCTTGCGGAGAGTACAACTCTTCATCCTTTACGTAAGCATGGCATGGGAGCAATGTTTTATAAGCTTAAATGCTTTGAACTGGCGGAGAAGTTATTTTTATCAGCTGCCACTTCTGCCCTAGGAGACTACGCGTTAGAGAGGCCTGTGTCTTATCATTGCGCTGCTTCTGCTGCTCGATCATTCGGAAAAATTGATGTAGCTATTGTACACTTAGAATCAGCAATTGCTCTACTGACAGCAGCTACAACACCAGATACAGCAAAAATTACAAGATATAAAAAACGTCTTGATGACTTGAAAGCTGAATCTGCTACTATTCCACAAGTAGATAGCCGACCTAAAGCCACTTGCAAATAACAATCTACATCAGGAGTTTGTTGCTAACCTCCTGATGTGAAATTATTCAACTTTAATAACTGTTGGTACTGGTACTGCTAGTACCAGGAGCTGCTCCCATAGAATTAGTTGTATCTGCTGTACTGCTTGGATTAGTAATGGGCGCAGAAGACGAACCTGGATTAGATGCGCCACCTGGCATACCATTAATACCATTAGTCGGAGTTGTATTAACTGTGGTACCCATACCGCCTGTAGTACTGCTTGGATTAGTAATGGGCGCAGAAGACGAACCTGGATTAGATGCGCCACCCGGCATACCATTAATACCATTAGTCGGAGTTGTATTAACTGTGGTACCCATGCTGCCTGTAGTACTGCTTGGATTAGTAATGGGCGCAGAAGACGAACCTGGATTAGATGCGCCACCTGGCATACCATTAGTCGGAGTTGTATTAATTGTAGTACCACCCATACTGCCTGTAGTACTGCTTGGATTAGTAATGGGCGCAGAAGACGAACCTGGATTAGATGTGCCACCTGGCATACCATTAGTCGGAGCTGTATTAACTGTAGTACCCATGCTGCCAGTACCATTAGAGCTACTGCCTGCAGTGCCTGTACTCATAGGATTAAGATTAGGATTAGAGCCAGCAGAAGCACCCGCGCCATAAGGGTTAGCATTCATTGAGCCAGTATTAGCACTTGTAGGGGCTGTAGGAGCAATTGCACCCGCACCAGTATTATATGGATCAGTAGGCGCTGCAGGTGGAGTGGCTTTGCCTCCGAATGGATTGTTAATACTAGTATTATTAGGAGTCGTCTTCGGAGCCGGAGCTGCTGGGGCAGTATACGGATTAGAAATCGGTGCTGGAGTTGGGACAGGGGCAGCCGGAGCAGCGTATGGGTTTGAGGGTACTGGTTTTAATGCCGGTGGAGCAATAGCTGTTGAGCTAGTTGTAGGTGATTGAGGAGCTATGGGAGCTGCTGCTGTAGGATTAGTTTCTGTTTTTACCCCTATTGCATTCCAAAACCAATCAAAATAGCCCGCATACAATGCTGAAGATCCAATCAAAGAGCTCACAACACAAGATGTTATCAATAATTTTTTTACGTTCTGTTTGTTTGCTTTAATCATAACTCACCTTTTGAAATTTATTTAGTAACATAATACTAGCAAATGTTAGTCAATTGTCAAAATATTGCTGATTATTAAAAATAAGGTTATTATTGATAGAAGCTATAAAAAAAACTTATAATACTTGTCTTAATGCTAAAGTTTATTAAACCACCTTTACCCAAACTATCGTTTAGATTAATTAAATTAATTTGTTTAACTTTTTTTACATTATTAATTCTGTATTATTCACAAAATAGTTACTACAACAAGAAAATAAACCATTACCATTTTTTACATTTTGGTACTGTTATTCAGGTTACGATTGAATCCAAAAACACTCAAGACTCTGAAACTACGGCATTAGCTATAACTCAAATAGACGAATTATTAGCAGATCTGCATAATAAATGGCATCCATGGCGAGCTGGTTTTTTAAAAAATTTAAATAATAATTTTGCTGATCTTAAATGGTTTCAGACGACACTAGAGGTTATAGAGATATTAGAACTATCAAAAGATTTATATACAAAATCTTTACATTATTTTAATCCTACAATAGGCAAGCTTGTTGAGTTTTGGGGATTCCATCAAGATCACCCGAAAAATAATTTATCGAAAAACAACAATATTAATTTTATTAAATATATAAACAATTTACCAACACCATTTGATATAAAAATTATTTCTAGAAAACTATTAGTTAAAAACATTAACCCTAATCTTCAACTAGATCTTAGTGGTTTTATTAAAGGTAAGGCAATGATAGAAATAAAAAACATTTTGTTAAATCATAATATTCATAATGCTTTGATCAACATTGGCGGTGATATCTATATCATAGGTGAAAAACATTCCAAAAAAATACCATGGAAAATCGCAGTAGATACACACAATAATATTAATCAAAAAATAATTCTTAATATATATAATAACGAAACAATTTCTACTTCTGGTGTTTATGCTAGAAGTTATGAAACTGCTAAAACAGGTAAATCCGTACACCATATATTAGATCCCACTACTGGAAAGCCTGCTGATGGTTTTTATGCTGTAACTGTTGTTCATAGCAACCCCTATATTAGTGACGCAGCTGCAACAGCTTTATTGATTGCAGGGAAAAAACACTATAAACAAGTTGCACTATCCATGGGTGTAGATAAATATATCTTAATAGAGCAGAATAAAAATATCTTACTTAGCCCCGTGATCAAACAACGAGTGTTAGAAAGAGTTTTCAATGACACTAAGCCATTCCTCTAAGTTTATCCTTTTTTCTCTTAATCTCAAGAAAACTTTCTGGCGAATCGCCATAATACATATCATAAACTCGAGGAGGTTCAGTGATATTGTCTAAAGCTTCTTTTGAATATTTACAGCCCCATTCAACAGCAGCTCGCCAATGCTCCATTGCCTTTGTTAGATCTTTTTTATGCCAATATATTCTTCCTAATTCATATATAGCAAATCTATTATATTGCATTGCAGCTAAAGTATAATACTTAATTGCTAACTCTTCATTACTACCTTCTACGTCTAACGGTGTAACTAATTTACGATGGTAAAGAAATCCCAATGTAACTTGAGAATCAATATTACCAAAATTAGCAGCAAAAACTAATGGTTCTATGGCTAAAGAATATTGACTGGTTTGATAATATGCTATACCAAGTTTTTTGCGTAATGCTGCTCATATTCGTCTTTATGATCTCGAGCTCTTTTATATAATCCTATAAAAAAACCCACATCTGGACTTGTCTCTTTGGTTTCTTCTGCAACCATTACTGCTAGTAAATTTTCACATCTGGAATCATCATGCTCATATGATGCTTGTGTAGCATAGATTTTCGCTAATGCTCTATTCTGCTCAAGTAAGCTTTGACGAGGACGATAGGTAGAGTAACTTAAATAATATAACACCGCTAATTCTCTTTGCGCATAGATATCACCTTTTTTAGCCGCATATTCTATCAAAATAATGCTCACCATAAGATTTTTCATCACATTTATACCAAGTAAATGTCTAATGCCTAATAAAAACAACTGTCTGGGTTCAGGAAATAGTTTTTCTTCTCTTCCCTCTGAAACTACAGAGCTTGTTTTAACATCAAAATGTTGTAATTTTAAACGTACATCAACATAGAGTTTATGCTCGGATTTAGTGGTATCTACTTTAATACTTCTTAATAATTCAAAAAATTTCGTGCTTGGATCAGCTGAATCAAATAGTTTAATATCAGCTTGAGCATAACCAGTACATTCTTCAATAAAAAACTTAACCTGCTCTAATGTTGTGTCTTCAGTAAATTTATCCGTTTTTAAAGTGCAGGTTAATAAACTAATAATCAGTCTCATAATATTTCTATGAATAGTTAATTACGTGAATTGAAAAATAAGAATAACTTAACTCAATGATCTTGTCGAGAAATTTAGTTTATTTAAAGATTCAACCAGGCTTAGCTTTTTTATTCCAAAACTTAGCCCAAGATTGATCCGTATCTCTCGCCGCAACAGCCTTAGTAACTACACTATCCCGTTCTAGTTTTGTGCGAACGCGATTATAACGAGCATTCTCTCGTTCACCAATATATAATATAGCTATAGTTTTACTAGCTGGATCCTCTTGCCAAACAGCTATTATACTATCAGTGATGTGACAGTGATGCTGATCGACATGGCCACCTATATAAACATAGTTACTAAATTCTGTTCGCACAGGACCATAATTCTGTAAATTCGCAAATAAGACATTGATCATCTGAGCGGTATGTTCTTCTTTTGAGTTATACAACTTGACCAATAAACCACCACGACGCTTACCATCTCTTCCTCCTTGAGAGCCACGAACAAACGATGGACGATGGAGATACCAAAGTGGCAAATGTGGTGATGGAAAAGTCTCACGATCAGGTTTACTACGTGTAACTGTTTTCAAATCTATTTTTAGATGGTTATAGTGTTTACCAGGCATTTATATATGCTCCACATTGATTAATTCATATTGCAAAGAACCATTAGGAGCATGTATCACAACTTCATCACCTACATTTTTACCAATTAAACCTCTAGCTATAGGTGAACTAATAGAAATTTTATGTTGTTTGATATCCGCTTCGTCATCACCAACAATAGTGTACCTTACTTCTTTATCATCTAATAAATTTAATAAAGTTACAGTAACGCCAAATATGACACGACCTGTATTACTAATAGTCGTTATATCAATAATTCTTGCATTGCCTAATTTACTTTCTATACTAGCAATTCTGCCCTCAATAAAACTTTGTTGTTCTTTTGCAGCATGGTATTCTGCATTTTCTTTAAGATCGCCTAACGCTCTGGCTTCTGCTATAGCATTAATTATTCGAGGTCGCTCTACAGATTTTAATTTTTGTAATTCAGCTCGTAATTTTTCAGCGCCATTGACTGTCATTGGAACTTGTGACATTTATTTTCTCCTAATTTTTTAATTGCTGATTTCAGCATGCAGATCTTGTATTTTATAACAGGTTTCATCGTTAGGATGTTGTAATGCTCGTATTATCGCGGACGCGCCAGCAACCGTAGTAGTATAAGTCACTTTATGCTGTAGAGCTGTTCTTCTGATAATATAAGAATCTGCAATAGCCTGTTTACCAGAGGTTGTATTAACGATTAAGTCTATCTCACCATTCTTTAATAAATCTACTATATGTGGCCTGCCTTCAGCAACCTTATTAACATATTGACACAAAATATTATTATTATTGAGCACTTCGGCAGTACCGCAAGTAGCATGTAATTTAAAGCCTAAGTTAATTAAATCTCGCGCGACTTGGATAATCTTAAGTTTATCTTGATCTTTGACACTTAGTAATGCAAACCGTATTTTTTTGATAGCTACGCCAGCAGCTAGTTGCGCTTTTGCAAAACTTACTGGAAAACTAGTGCCAATCCCCATAACTTCTCCAGTAGATTTCATCTCTGGACCTAATATAGGATCGCTACCTGGAAACTTATTAAATGGAAAAACTGGTAATTTTACCGAGAAAAATTTTGGATCGGAGTCTATTAATATATTTTGCTCTTTAAGGCTTTTACCTACCATGCATAAAGCCGCAATTTGCGGCCATGGAATCCCTGTTGCTTTAGCTACAAATGGTACAGTTCTTGAAGCTCTCGGGTTTACTTCGAGAATATAAATTTTATTCTCAGCGACTGCAAATTGAGCATTCACCAGACCAACAACTTTTAATTCTTTGACTAAAGCACGCATTTGTTGTTTTATACTTTCTTGAATATCTTTAGATAAATCATACGGGGGTAAACTACAAGCAGAATCACCAGAATGGACGCCGGCTTGTTCGATATGTTCCATCACGCCACAAATTACTGTATCTGTACCGTCCGAAACAGCATCTACATCTATTTCTATAGCATCATCAATAAATCTATCTAATAAAACAGGCGATTTATCAGATACAGCAACAGCACTGTGTAAATAACTTGAAAGTTCTTGCTCATTGTAAACTACTTCCATGGCCTGTCCGCCTAGGACGTAAGATGGCCGCACAACTATAGGGTAGCCTAATACATTAGCTTTTGCGATGCCTTCTGTGTAATCACGAGCTATATCATTATTAGGTTGCTTAAGACCTAATTTAGTGACTAATTTACTAAAGCGATCCCTGTCTTCAGCTAAATCTATAGCATCAGGAGAAGTACCTATGATTTTAACACCTAAAGCATCCAAGGCTTTTGCTAATTTTAGTGGCGTCTGACCACCGTAATGAACAATCACGCCGTCTGGTTGTTCTAGATTTATTATTTCTATAACATGCTCCAATGTCAAAGGCTCAAAATATAATTTATCGGCAAGATCATAATCTGTAGAAACAGTCTCCGGATTACAATTTATCATAATAGTTTCGAATCCAGCTTTTTTCATAGCCAGTACTGCATGCACGCAACAGTAGTCGAACTCGATACCTTGTCCGATTCTATTTGGCCCACCACCTAGAATCACTATTTTTTTATTTTTAGTAATTTTCGATTCATCATAAGTTTCGTAGCACGAGTATAAATA
Organism: Gammaproteobacteria bacterium; assembly: GCA_018061105.1. GTDB lineage: Bacteria > Pseudomonadota > Gammaproteobacteria > JAGOUU01 > JAGOUU01 > JAGOUU01. The sequence goes on along the minus strand of JAGOUU010000016.1, from coordinate 15,065 downwards.
CGCAGTTTCTGATGGAAACTCTGCAGCACAAGTATCAACATGTTTATAGACAGGTTTAATATTAAATTGATGCCGTAAATTTCTCACGCACTCTTCAGAAACATCTAAAAACTCCGCTATATAACGGTCAGAAAAGCCGAACTGTTTTAATAATAGTAAAAATTCTGGTTTAATATTATTTATTTTTTTGTGAGCAGAAATAAATTCTTGATATAGCCTATTTTCAAGATTTATTAAATTTTTAATTTCACTTAAAAACCAAGAATCTATACCAGTTAATTTATTTATAGCTTCGCTACTTATATTTAATCTAAAAGCATCTGCAATATAACGCAACCTATCGGGTCTTGTATGCTGTAACTCACGTGTAATAATATCTACAAGCTCTAGTTTTTGTTCTTCAGATGTATTTCGAAAATACTGATAAAAAGATTTAAGGCCATATAAACCAGTTTCCAAGCCACATAAAGCCTTTTGCAAAGCTTGACCAAATGTTTTACCAATAGCCATTACTTCGCCAACTGATTTCATTTGAGTTGTTAATATTCGCTCAGTATTTGGAAACTTTTCGAAATTAAATCGTGGAATTTTTACTACTATATAGTCTATTGTCGGCTCAAATGACGCAGGGGTGATACCGCCTGTGATATCATTAGCAAGTTCATCAAGAGTATAACCAACAGCTAATTTAGCAGCAATCTTTGCAATGGGAAACCCAGTTGCTTTTGATGCTAGAGCGGATGATCTTGAAACCCTTGGGTTCATTTCAATAACTATCATTCGACCATCTTTGGGGTTAACAGCAAACTGGACATTAGAGCCACCAGTTTCAACACCAATTTCGCGCAAAACAGCTATTGATGCATCACGCATGATTTGATATTCTTTATCCGTCAAAGTCAACGCTGGCGCAACAGTAATGGAGTCACCTGTATGAACGCCCATAGGATCTAAATTTTCAATCGAGCAAATAATAATACAATTATCATTTTTGTCTCGAACAACTTCCATTTCAAATTCTTTCCAGCCAATCAAAGATTCTTCGATTAATAATTCATGCGTGGGTGAAGACTCTAGGCCATATTTACAGATTTCAATAAATTCTTCATGATTATAAGCAATACCACCACCGGTGCCACCCATCGTAAAAGAAGGTCGAATAATTGTCGGATAGCCGATAGATGCTTGGACTTGTATAGCTTCTTCCAAGCTGTGGGCAATCGCTGATCGTGGTACGGAGAGATTAATTTTCCGCATCGCTTTAGCAAACTTTTCACGATCTTCGGCTTTATCAATAGCTTCTTGATTGGCACCAATTAATTCTACATTGTATTTTTTTAAGATACCGTTTTTAGCTAGATCAAGTGCACAATTTAATGCTGTTTGTCCACCCATCGTTGGTAAAATAGCGTCGGGTTTCTCTTTTTCTATAATAGTAGCTACAGTCTGCCATCTAATTGGCTCTATATAAGTAGCATCAGCCATATTAGGATCGGTCATTATAGTAGCAGGATTAGAATTAATTAAAATAATTCTATACCCTTCTTGCCTTAAAGCACGGCATGCTTGCGCACCTGAATAGTCAAACTCACACGCTTGGCCAATAACAATAGGCCCCGCCCCTAGAATTAGAATTGATTTTATATCTGTACGTTTTGGCACATTCCCTCAACTTATCAAACTAAAGATGTAAATGATGTCGATGCAGATTTGATTTGATATTTACTAGCGTTTTCTATAAACACATCAAATAAATATTCCATATCTTTAGGACCAGGACTTGCTTCTGGATGTCCTTGAAAAGCAATCACGGGTAAAGAAATATGTTTTATACCTTGAATAGTCTGATCAAACAACGAACGATGCGTAACAATTATTTGATCTGTTAGGCTTTTCTCATCAACCATGAACCCATGATTTTGTGAAGTTATCATTACGTTACGAGATTCTAGATCTTGAACTGGATGATTACTGCCATGGTGACCAAATTTCATTTTAACTGTCTTCGCGCCCATAGCTAAAGCTAAAATTTGAAAACCTAAACAAATGCCAAATACTGGAATTTCGGTTTGCAGCAGTTTTTTAGTATTTTCTATAGCATATTCACATGCTGCCGGATCCCCCGGTCCATTCGATAAAACAACACCATCAGGTTTCATTGCTAGCACCTGTTCTATGGAAGTAATAGCCGGTACAACTGTTACACGACAATGACGGTTTGCTAATAATCGCAAAATTTGCAATTTAACACCAAAGTCATAAACTATTATATGAATTTTGTGTGACGTGAGTGATTGAGATGATTGAGATGATTGATAAGTGTAAGTCTTCGAACAGGTTACTACCTTAGCTAAATCTAAATTAGCCAGTGAGCGATGTTCGCGAGCTAATCTGAGAGCCTCTTGTGCTATTTGTTTTAAATCTTGTTTTAAATTATTTTTATTTTTTACTAGATAAATACAGCCTTTTTGGGCACCATGATCACGCAATGCAACAGTCAAGGCACGCGTGTCTATATTAGCGATCCCTATTAATTTATTTTTAATTAAATAATTATTCAGGCTGCTCTCTGCACGCCAGCTGCTATCAACCAATGACAAATAATTAATAATAATACCATTAGACCAAATTCTATTATTAGTCTCATCTGATTCTGTATCTAATTTATTGACACCAACATTGCCAATATGAGGAGCAGTGAACATAATAATTTGCTCACAATACGATGGATCACTGATGACTTCTTGATAGCCAGTCATTGCAGTATTAAATACAACTTCACCACAGGTAAAATGTTTATCATTTTCTATAGCTCCAATTGCGACCCCTTGTAAGATCAATCCCTGCTCAAGCGCAAGTACTGCAATTGTGTCATTTGTATTATCTGGACTGTCCATAAAATATTATAGGATATTTAAATTGTTTAACTTTTTCCAATATTATCGATAAATTGTTTCGCTCTTTGCAACCAACTAACAGATGTAGGAGAATGTTTTTGCTTATTAGCTTGCATGGAGGCATCTAACTGCATTAATAAATCTTTCTGCTCTTGACTCAAATTCACTGGCGTTTCGACAGCTATACGGCAAAGCAAATCACCTGTACTACTGGTTCTAATTTTTGGCACGCCTTTGCCACGCAATCTAAATATTTTACCAGATTGAGTTTCTGCTGGAATTTTTAATTTAACTTTCCCTTGCAGAGTCGGTATTTCGACTTCACCACCTAAAGCAGCTGTTGCTAATGACAAAGGCACGTCGCAATAGAGATCTTCACCATCTCGTTTAAATAAATCATGTTCTTTGAGATGAATCTGAACATATAGATCCCCAGGCGGCCCCCCATGAACACCAGCTTCACCCTCTTGAGATAATCTTACGCGATCTCCCGTATCAACACCAGCAGGAATTTTTACAGATAAGGTCTTATTTTGTCTAACCCGGCCTTGACCGCGGCATGGTGAACAAGGATCTTTGATGATCTTACCGCCACCATGACAAGTAGGACAAGTTTGCTGTAAAGTAAAAAAACCTTGTTGCATACGTACTTGACCAGCGCCATTGCATGATGTGCAATTAACTGGCTGTGAACCTTTTTTAGCCCCAGTGCCCGTGCACTCGCTACAATTAACAAAAGTAGGAATTTCAATACTTATCTGTTTTCCTAAAACTGCATCTTCTAAACTTATTTCTAAGTTATATCTGAGATCAGCCCCACGTGCAGGTTGTGGACCACCACCACTATGCCCACCACGACGGGCACCACCAAACATATCTCCAAAAATATCTTCGAATATATCACCCAATGGCGATTCACCACCTGAAAATCCACCTGCTCCACCCCCTCCAAATCCTTGGTTTACACCTGAATGGCCAAAACGATCATAAGCTTGCTTTTTATTTGAATCAGATAAGACTTCATAAGCTTCTTTTACCTCTTTAAAAGTTTCTTCTGCTTTTTTATCACCTTGATTACGATCTGGATGATATTGCATAGCTAATTTGCGGTAAGCTTTTTTTAACTCAGCAGGATCAGCATCGCGCTTGACACCTAAGGTTTCATAATAATCTTTTTTGGACATTGTTAAATATTACCTCAAAATACAACAAACGCGAGATAACTCGCGCTTATGTAATATTATATAATTATATATTATCAGTTAAGTAATTATTTTTTAGTTTTAACCTCTTCAAACTCAGCGTCAATAACTTCTTCATTCTTTGTTCCTGCGTTTGATTGAGTATTATTATTAGCATCAAAGCCCGACGTTGCACCTGCAGTATCAGTATCAGGATTAGCATTAGCGTATAATTTTTCAGCTAATTTTCCCGAAAGATCTGATAACTCTTTAGTTTTAGCTTCAATAAAATCTTTATCGTTGCCTTTTAAAGCTTCACGCAGATCTTTAATAACAGCTTCTATTTGTGCTTTTTCGCTAGCATCGACTTTATCACCTAGTTCATTCAGACTTTTTTCTGAACCATAAATTAGATTATCTGCTTGATTCCGTGCTGACACCAATTCATGGAATTTTTTATCTTCGTCGGCGTGCTCTTTAGCATCGTTTACCATTTTCTCAATTTCTGCTTCTGATAAACCACTTGAAGCTTTAATAATAATAGACTGCTCTTTGCCTGTCGCTTTATCTTTTGCTGAAACGTGTAAGATACCATTAGCATCTATATCGAAAGCGACTTCAATTTGTGGCACACCACGTGGCGCTGGTGGTATATCAGTTAAGTCAAATTTTCCTAAAGACTTATTAGCAGAAGCCATTTCTCTTTCACCTTGTAGAACATGGACTGTTACTGCCCCTTGATTATTTTCAGCAGTCGAAAACACTTGAGCTGCTTTGGTCGGGATAGTTGTATTTTTATTGATTAATTTAGTCATAACACCACCAAGAGTTTCTATACCCAAAGATAATGGCGTTACATCTAATAATAATACATCTTTTACATCACCTGATAAAACTCCGGCTTGAATTGCTGCGCCTACCGCTACAGCTTCGTCAGGGTTTACATCTCTGCGTGGCTCTTTACCAAAGAAGCTCTTAACCGCTTCCTGCACTTTAGGCATTCTGGTCTGACCACCTACTAAAATAACATCAGATATATCTGAAACATGGCAACCAGCATCTGCTAAAGCAGTTTTACAAGGATCTAATGTTTTGACAATAAGATCATCTACAATAGACTCTAGTTTTGCTCGAGTAATTTTCATATTCAAATGCTTAGGCCCAGAAGCATTAGCAGTGATATACGGCAAGTTAATTTCTGTTTGCTGGCTGCTAGACAATTCAATTTTTGCTTTTTCGGCAGCTTCTTTTAGCCTTTGTAAGGCTAAAGAATCATTGTGTAAATCAACACCTTGATCTTTTCTGAATTCATCGCATAGATAATCAATTAATCTTAAATCAAAATCTTCACCACCTAAAAAAGTATCGCCATTAGTAGCTAATACTTCAAACTGACGCTCGCCGTCTACGTCTGAGATATCAATAATAGAAACGTCAAAAGTACCACCACCAAGATCGTAGACGGCTATCTTAGAATCACCACGTTTTTTGTCCATGCCATAAGCTAAAGCAGCAGCAGTAGGTTCATTGATAATTCTTTTGACATCTAAACCAGCTATTCGGCCTGCGTCTTTAGTCGCCTGTCTTTGTGAATCATTAAAATAAGCAGGCACTGTAATCACAGCCTCTGTCACTTTTTCACCTAAAAAGTCTTCCGCTGTTTTTTTCATTTTTATTAAAACGTCAGCTGAAATTTGCGGCGGCGCAGTTGGTTTGTCTTTGATTATGACCCAAGCATCACCATTTTTAGCTTTAGTAATTTTATATGGCACTATTTTAATGTCTTTTTGCACAACCGCATCATCAAATTTTCGACCAATTAATCTTTTTATAGCAAAAAATGTATTCTCTGGATTTGTAACCCTTTGGTTTTTCGCTGTTTTTCCGACTAACATTTCGTTATCAGTGTAAGCTACTATTGATGGTGTGGTTCTATCACCCTCGCTATTTTCAATAACACGAGGCTTATCCCCATCTAAAATAGCAACACATGAATTTGTTGTTCCCAAGTCGATACCAATAATTTTACCCATTTGACACTCTCCAGTATTATTTAATCTTAATTATTAGATGGGGGCTAGTTAATTTATTTTCAAGTCCCATTTTATTTTATATAACTTTCGTAACTTATTGATTTAAAATCACTTTTTAGCAACAATTACTCGAGCCGGTCTTAATACACGTTTATGTAAGACATAACCTTTCTGCACTACTATTAGTACTGTGCCGTTTTCCACGTTTTCCGCTGGCTGCATAGCGATAGCTTCATGGAGATTAGGATCAAAGAGCTTATTAGCAGGATCGGTAATCTCGACACCAAATCTTACTAACATGTCATTAAACATTTTAATACTTAAAGTCAGGCCATCACGTACACTGTCAAAACTCTGATCAGCAGGGACTGTCATTAGTCCTTGCTCAAGGCCATCTAATAAAGGAAATAGCTCGGGAATAAAACGATCTAAAGCATATTTATGAGCGTTACTAACTTCAAGCTCTGCTCTTTTTCTCACGTTATCCAATTCAGCTTTAGCACGAACAGCAATATCCCAATTTTTATCAGCTTTTTGCTTTAATAACTCTAATTGTTGTTTTAAAGTCTCTAACGTATTCTCTTGTGTATCAGCTGCTGAAATCTCTTCTGAGTAGTTCTCTGAGTGATTTTGGTCTATATTTTGGTCTATATTTTGACCGTCTATATCAAGATCATTAATATTATTCTGTTCTTTTTTCACATTTCCCCCTGCTAACTTACAAGTTATAACCGTCTATCACCCGAATATATTCAAATATTGGGGCAATTTACTTTGCTTCAAGTAGTAACCTGGTATTTTAAATCGACTATTTTATAGCCGAATTCTAATCCTCTACGCTCAAATTTTGTTAATAATCGCTGGTTATCTAGGTTATTATATAGACTAAAATTAGTATTATTCATTACGACTCTTTGCATATGATTGCCATAATCCTCCCAGTCTGTAGCTAAATGCAAAAAGCCATTTTTCATAATCTTAGCGCTTAATAAAGCTATAAAATCTGGTTGAATTAACCTTCTTTTATGATGGCGACTTTTTGGCCAAGGATCAGGAAAGAAAATTTGTACACCAGCAAGCACTTTATCAGCTATACATTTGGCTAAAATTGTAACTGCATCCCCTTCACAGACTCTGAGATTAGTAAGATTATTAAGATTATTTAAAATATTAAATAAACCTGTTTTATAGACCTCTATACCTATGTAATTATAATTTGGGCTAGATTCGGCATTTTTAAGCAAGCTATCTCCAGTACCAAAACCAATCTCTAAGATAACAGGATTATTATTATTAAATATATTGGAAAAGTCCCATATTTGAATTTGATCTAAATTTTGATCTAAATCTAGATTAGGTAATCCAAATTTTGAGTATAAATTCTTATATAATTTATCTTTAGGCTCAGGCAATACCCTGTTGCGGACGACATAACTCTTAATTTTGCGGTGAAAAAACGACATAATTATTTAGTAATTTAGTAAGATAATATTATACTCGCAATATAAAATATTACGAGCAATTATTCAATTAATAATTTTTAGTATGGCGTACATTATAGTTGCAAAAATTCTATAAAGTGTTAGATTATCTAAATCGTTAGAATAAAAATTATAACTATATAAAATAATAATCAGGCAGTACCATGGAAAACTTAGCAAAAAATCTCAAAACACTCATTGAAAGAGAAAGCATAAGTGAAGCAGAATTATCAAGACGTTGTGGTGTAACACAACCAATGATTAACCGGATCGTTAATGCTAAGACTGATAATCCAAAACTGAAAACCCTGCTTAGAATTAGCCGTTACTTTGGTATTTCTATAAGCGAATTAGTAGAAGCCAAAATGTTATCCCAAATTTCAAATGGCACTGCAGCTGATATTGGTACAACTGGTACTGTTTCAGCTCAATCTTAATTTAATTAGTCTCTCTAGGCTAGTTGATAAGAAGACTTTATTTTCTTCTCACCAGTTAGCCGCACTAAAAATGGTATTAAAAATACTGCTACGATTCCAGAAACCATCGACATATTAGCAACTTTAAAAAATGCACTATTATACGCCGCTAACATGAACGGTAGATCTGTGGCTCCTGTTGGTATTTCTACCCAATGGCCAATTACACCTGACAACCAACCACCTACAGCAGTAGCAAGTAAACATGCTCCCATAAAGACAGACGTATATTTCGGCGGAGCCAGTTTACAAATCAAAGCAAATCCTAACGCACTAATAAGAATTTCTCCCAAACTAATAATAAAATAAGATATAATTATCCACCAAGAAGATATCATTCCAGTTGCAGTAAATATTCCAGAAAAACTTAAGAAATAAAAGCCAATAGAAGATATCAGCAATCCCAAAGAAAACCTAAAAGGTATGGTCAATGGCATTCCTCTATGCTCATAATACATATAGAATTTAGCTACACACGGCCCTAACACTGCCACCCAAAACCCATTCAAAGCAGCATAATTCCCAGCTGGTATAATATACCCCATAAAATTACGATCGACATGTTGATCAATAAACATATTTAATACACCAAACATCTGGAACTGCATGGAAAAAAATATTGCAGTCCAAATTAATAAAATTAAAATCGCTAAAATTTTATTACTTTCTTCTTGAGTAGAGCCATATGCAAAATAAGCAAACATAGCAACAACACCTATTACCGTCGTAAAAATAAGTAATTTAGCATAAAATAAATGTGCTAATAAAAAAGCAGCAAATATTGTTAAGCATACAATTATCGTTGATACTATTAAAACACTACTAATTTGCAGTGGCTTAAAATCTGCTGGCGATCCTGCTTGCTTGAACTTCTCCAGTTTAGTCACAAAATACGCTAATCCTCCAATTATTCCACATGCACAAAGTAAAAATGCCGGTGCATAACCAAACTTTGCCTGAATGATAGGCGTTAGGATCATTGAAAACAAGCTACCAATATTAATCGACATATAAAAAATAGTATAACCGGCGTCAATTCTTGGATCATTCGGAGAATAAACTTTTGATAATAAGCTTGTAGGATTTGGTTTAAAACAGCCATTACCTATCGCAATACAACCTAAAGCCCAATAGAATGCAACTAAATAGTATTTAGGATCTGAAAAATACTCTGGTGGTAGAACAGCAAAGGCAGCTAAAAATATATAGCCTAGGGCTAATAGACTAGCACCCATAATCAGTGTTCTTTTTACACCAAGGACTCGATCGGCTAAATAACCACCGAAAATTGGACTTGCGTATACCAAGGCTATAAAAGCACCATTTAGTTCTATAGTCTCTATCCGAGATAAATGGAGATAATCAGCAATAAAAAATACTAATAATATTTGCACGCCATAATAAGCAAATCTTTCCCAAAGCTCTATCACAAAGATATTATAAAGTTCTGGCGGTTGCTGCATGGATAGTGCTGGAGAGGTTTTATCTATCATAATAACTATAGTATAATCAAATATAATTAATGACTTATATTACATGGTAGACATAAATATTAAATAATGTCTAGTAATTTAATTCTTCAATAACTCAGGTTATACACCAGGTTGACGCGCAGCCACTCTAATACTATAAATATTTTATAACCATATTACACTCTACAGTATATGCTGCAAAAAACTGATAGATCCGAAACACTTTCTGATTCTATTTTTAAATTTAAAAAAGGAAGTTCCCAAACTGGTTATTTGGGCTTTCAGCTGTCCGGGACATGCTACGCGATTAATATTCAGCATGTAATTAATATCATCGAGCACCCTTCCTTAATTTATTTATCTCATATGAGCCCACCAGTTGTGGCAATGCAGCACCATGGTGAAAACTTTATTCCCATTTTGGATTTTGCTGGGTACAGATTAAATACAAATATTGACCAGAATAACTACCCCAAAGTCTTAGTTTTATCCGAAAACTGCTTTAGAAAAGATAAGCCGTTTGGCCTATTAGTAGATAATATTTTAGATATCGTTTATTTTAAACAAAAAGACTTAATTAAAAATAATCATCCATTTGACAATCTTTTACCTGCATACTATTACGCTATCAGCAAACACTCTTCCAACAATGTGTTAGTTTATCTATTAGATATCAATGACTTAGCAAATCAAATCGATTAATACTCGCTTAAACAATAACTAATTGATTTAACGAGAAAAATACTTTTTATTACTTCCCCTATTCAATAAGTTAGCAATTTAGTTAATCAAATAACGTGCTACACTGATAGTATATCTAAACATAAATTATTTTTATGAGCACAATGAATAGACTAAATAAATTATTTAAAAAAACTAGTAAAGCTAATAAAACTAGTCAAAACAATATAGCCTTTTGCCCTAAGGGCCTAGGGGATCTAGCAGACTGCGGTTTATTACAATCTTTAGAGCCTAGAGTTCTATATGATGCCGCTATGGGAGCAGAATTAGCAACGATAGCCGCCCATAGTACTGATGCAGCAGCACAAAACCATGATGCAGATATGGCTTCAGTTTCAAATGCCAATAGTCACGCCGTCAATACATTGATTAGCGAGCAGACTCATGATTCGTCGCATATTCCAGACTTAAACCATAATACTGATTTATCTCATTCGTCTAGTTCGTCTGATTTATCTAGCCCAATGGATGCCCCAAACTATTTAAACTATTATAGTTTCGACAAAAGCTTAGTAAAAGAAATTATCTTTGTAGATAGTAATGTCGATCATTATTTAGATCTATTAAAAGGCGTCGATCTCAATAAATTAGTTTCAGGTGAATTAGAGATAGTCGTTCTAAAAGACAATATAAGTGGTGTTGATCAAATAGGAAATTATTTAAATCAATTTAATCATCAAATAGAGGCTGTCCACATAGTATCGCATGGTAACACTGGAGAACTATATCTAGGTAATGATACAGTCAATAATAATAACCTAGCTAATTATCACTTTGAATTAACACAATGGAGCCATGGATTAACTACTGGGGCTGATTTATTATTCTACGGTTGTAATGTAGCTCAAGGCAATACAGGCGAACAGTTTATTCAAAACTTGCATGATATTTTACAAGCCGATATCGCTGCAAGTTCAAATTTAACAGGTAATGCAAGTCTAGGAGGTGACTGGAATCTTGAAGTAAAAGATGGTTTGATCACTGCGCAATTAGCTTTTAATGTGAGCGTTCAACAAAGTTATCAATCAGTGCTAGCTACTATCACAGTAACTAATCTTAGTGACGTCTCAAATGGCGATACTTCTAGCATCTCTAATCTATTAATTAATGATGGTGGCGATGGGATCTCTTTACGGGAAGCCATCGAAGCTGCAAATAATACTCCAGGCCATGATACTGTACAAGTTCCTCAGATCACAATTAATAATGAGATCATTTTACAACAAACACTGCATATCACTGACGAACTATCTATAGATAATGGCATTCTTGCTGGTGGTTTTACCATAAGGACCACTGGACCAATATCAGGCGCTGGTTCTTATGAAATTAATGTAAGCGCTCCGCTACATGTTGCTAACACTACATTGTACTTTTTTTCTGCTTCTGGTTTGGGCACAATCGGTATTGATAGTGGCGGAAGTGGTAGTGATCTGTCATTCGTTAATTTTATTGGAGGCTCAAATATAAGCACTCCTATAACGGTTAATGCTGATAATGTCGAGATTTCTAACTCCAGCATAAGTAACTCAGGTAACTTAAACCCTGGCTTAATCTTGAATGGACAAAATATCAACGTCCACAATGTAACATTCAACCTTGGTCAGACAGGAATTTTAGTAACAAATGGACAAAATATTCAACTTCATGATAATCAATTTCATAATCAAAATGTCGGTGTTGCAGTCATTGGCGCAACAACCCAAACAGGTATTATTAATAGCACATTTCAAAATGTTGCACAAGGGATCGATCTTAATAATGATGGTATAACAGCTAATGACCCAAACGATGTCGATACTGGGCCAAATAATCTACAAAATAAGCCTGTATTGAACGCAGGAACAGAAATAGTTGATGGTAATGGAATTAATCGTTATCAAATTACAGGGACGCTCAACTCAGAACCCAGCATAAGCGGCAAAACTTATCTTATTAATTACTATGCTAGTTTAAATTCTGGTTCAGGCTCTGGTCAACAACTTCTTGGCTCCGAAACTGTTACAACAGACTCAAGCGGTAACGCTAATTTAAGTTTTATTTTTACTGGCAATTCAATAGCAGGAAGTTATATCACTGCTATTGCCTCTGAACAAATAGCACCCAATACTTATGTTACATCTGAGTTTTCTAATAGTGTTACATTAACAGACACTTTAACAGGAAAAATATTTGTAACTGATCTTAATACTTCACTAGGTATTAGTAAAATAACAGACAACTCTGTGGGGCTTATTTTATCCGGAAAAATTACTGAGCCTACAGCAGGATTAGCTAGTTCTAGTTCACCATGGCAAGGTGTATTTCGTATCCGCAACGCACTAGACAATAGCATAGTAGAAACTGGCTCCACTGTGAATGTTGATGGTCTAAATGCAACTTGGACATACGCTGTGCAAACTAATCTAGCACCAGGTGCTTACTATCTAGATGTCGTAGGTAATTCATTTCAAAGTAATCAAATAAATTCTATAAATACTCCTAATGACACTTTGTTTGTCATAACGCCAGCAGCTGGAGATACTGTGCCTAATGAACTTGGAACCACATATACTACGATATATAAAGGCCCGAATACGACTTCGCTCGATGCCGCTGGTACTATCACTAATACAATGACCAGCGTAGTTGTAGTGGAATCAAATTTTAGCTCAGATCAACAATTATTACTAACAGCCACCGGAGCCTTCTATATTTCACAAAACAGCCTTACACAATGGCATATGTATTCAAGTAATGGTTTTAGCCAAGGTGGCTCTTCATTTGCAGAAGGATCATACTCAACTAATGCATATGTTTTTTCAAGCAGTACTTTTGACTTTCTCACTTCTCCAAACGCTATCATAGTTGATACAACTGCACCGACTGGAACATTTAACACAGTTAATGCCGCCAGTACGTCTGATTTTGCAACTCAAACTCTACAGGGTACTTTTTCAGATAATTATTCCATTGATTATATCCTAATAGCCGTAGCTCCACACAATAGTTCTAATACTGTTGCTAATTTTACAACAGTCTATCAATTATCTTCTCCTAACCCGGCTGATCATCTTGGAATTCCTCTAACTGGTACACTTAATGCTGGACCAAGTGGCGGATATAGTATCGATCCAGGCCAACTTAATTTAGCCCCAGGCTCTTATGATGTTGTGGTTATATTCACTGATAAATCTAATAATATAAATCTAGACAATAGTAATACCCTAGTACAAGGATATAATTTCTATAGTAATGGTATTACTATAGCAGCAACTAATACATCTAATACTGTCAGTGATGTTTCAAATATCATTTCTAGTAGCATAGAACAAAATAATACAAATTTATCTACAAGTGGCAATTTGTTAAATAATAGTAACTCTGACAACGGAACAATTATTGATCCTAATGTTATTGCGAACGCAAAAAATGACAATCAAACTAATGAAGAGCCTACTCAACTTGCAGGTACTGATAACATGTCGGGCAGCTCTGAAGATTCTAATAACACGTTGATAGGTGGCAACCAGGAAGATACTCTTGAGGAGCAAGCACCAGAAGACCAACTAGACAACAATGATAGTATTGCAGCACCCTACACACCGCCAACTCAAACTAGCAGCTCTCATAATAACCAGGTTAATAATATAGCTAATGATTCAAATAGCTCTAATAACAGTAACCGTGAATCTAATGAACACTCAGGCAATCATAGTAACGACAGTACTGCAACACAAGTCCTTACATTCATAACAGACACAATGAACGACAGCATAAATTACGCTACAAAACAACCTGTTGGCGCATCTATTGCAGTAGGTATTGGAGCTTTACCGGTGTTAACACACATAATTGGTAGTCACACCGCAGTTATAGGATCTCAAGTAGTCAATAGTAATATTTTAAGTGGTCGCTTAGGCTCTTTTATAAATGCAACATTCTCTCATGGAACAACAGCGGCTCAAACAGGAGCTCAACGTTCTGGTTTTGCAGGGGCATTCAGTAAGTTCTCAATGAAAGGAGGACGTACACATACCCCTTCTGAACGCTCAGAGGCTAAAGCTGAACACAAAGAAACGCACGGTCATGAATGTGAATGCGATTTATGTGTATCTCTCCAAAGTAGAGTAAAAGTATTTGGTAGAAAAGAACAGCCTAGTTCAGAAAATCAAGCTGAATAGGCTAGTATTAATATAAAATATAAAATATAAAGAGGTTACAATATATGTCTGGTTTATATGAATTGCTTGTTTTGTTACTGCCCCTAATCCTTAGTGGTGGAGTCCTTACTGCTTTGGTTTCTCGTTTGATTCCCGTAATTATAAACAAATTAGAAAAAAATCAAATACATAGCAAAATTAGTAAATTCTACAAAAACTACAATACAGCACCAGAAGTATTTGCCAATGTACAACCTAAATTAAAAAAATATTTCGACAAAACTGGATGGGATAATTGCCAATGCCTAAATTGCGTTTATCTAAGAGATAAAGTTATTCCTAAATATTTACAAAAGGTTAAATCACGTGATTCTAGCGCTGCAGCCGGGTGAATACACGCATCACTTATTAAAATATATAGCCAGCATATGATCAGAATGTCGCTGTAAATTTTTATAGGTTTTGGCTAAATCTCGCAATGGCGTTTTAATATTAATACTAGCTATACCACCGTACACACCGCTCTTTCAAACTTATCTAAACCTTCTCATACTTGTTTAAAGTGATCAGATTTAGCATTAAATTCTTGTTTCAACGAGACATAGTTTCACGCAGCAGTGTTAACTGCTGCGCCAGCGCTTT
>JAGOUU010000083.1 GCA_018061105.1 Gammaproteobacteria bacterium | reverse complement strand
GACCAATGCATTTAATAAAGCTTCCGGCAGAATACCTTCTTTTTGGTAGGCAAGGACATTAGTCGCGCCATGGCGTTTTGATAGTTTTTTTCCATCTGAGCCTAATATAGCCGATACATGAGCAAATTGTGGTGGTTTTATTCCTAAAGCTATAAATAAATTAACCTGCCTAAAAGTATTATTAATATGATCGTCACCACGGATTACCATAGAGACATCCATATCACTGTCATCAACGACAACAGCAAAATTATACGTCGGGGTGCCATTTTGTCTAATAATCACTAAATCATCAAGCTCGCTGTTACAGACTTTAAGCTCTCCCCTAATGCGATCAATATAATGGACTTCTCCAGATTGAGCAGTGGCAAAACGGATAACATAGGGCAGGTTTTCAGACTCTTTAGAATCTATAGCATGCAAACGACAATAACCATCATATTTGGGCTTATGGCCATCTGCCATTTGTTTTTCACGAACTAAGTCTAAGCGTTCTTTTGAACAATAGCATTTATAAGCATAACCAGTTTCTATCAAAGTGTTCGCAACCTGTCGATATCTTTCAAATCTCTCTGATTGATAAATTGGCCCAATTTCATAATTTAAACCCAACCAATTCATTCCATCTAAAATAACTTGGACAGACTCTAAAGTAGAACGGTCTAAATCTGTATCTTCGATTCTGAGTATAAATTTGCCGTGCTGTTGACGCGCAAATAACCAAGCATACAAAGCAGTTCTAACGCTGCATATATGTAGATCTCCAGTGGGGCTTGGAGCGAAACGTGAAACTACCATGATCTATCTGCTATACATTAAAAATTTAGATAAATTATATACATTTTCTGGCCTATCGACTAGCATAAGATTATCTATAGACATTATATTTAATGAATTTTATTTACAAAAATTAGTAATAAGGTAAAATTCTTGAGATATCAAAGTTATTTGATTAGTTCTCATAATATTAATCTATATTTGTACTTATAGCAGTATGTCAGGAACAAGAACAATTACTTTAAGTAGCAGTGTAACAATGGACTACAGAAGTATTAGTTTTAAAATATTAGAAGATACGTCTTTTAAAACAATTTTAAAAGATATATCAGCTGAGGATTTTAAAATATTATCAGAGTTTCATAATTCTCAAATTTTAGAGATATTATCAAAACTAAAAGGGAAACCAGAGTTTTATCAACTTTGTAATAAAATTCTCTATGAATTTGCGATCTTGTATAGAACAGATTTCGAACATTGTTTTAATTTATTTAAAGACTTATGTGATTTTACTAAAAGTGACAGTGAAACCAAGATTCAAGAAGACATAATAAGAAATTTAACTGGCCATATTGTGAGTTTTCTCAAATCTGAATATGAATCTCGCGCTGAAAAGCTTATTGAACTCCATGAAGCTGCTCCGTTAGACGTAGCAAGCTATCGTGATTGCCTCAATTATTTTCTAAGAGGCTTTGATGATGCAGCTTGTAGAGATTTGATTTTGATTTGCAACTCTAGGATCGCCCCTTTCGTTGATTACTATCAAGAAAAAACTCCAGAATATCTATCTAGGTTTTGTACTTCATATTCAAGAATTGACGCATTTTTGAATTCTGGAGATCCTTGGCTAATAAAATGTCTAAAAAATAAGATAATAGACATATTATATTCACAAGAACCTTTCCTCGAGCCCAATGAAGCTAATACTATTATAGAAAAGCTTGGATTCGGCAGTAGGGGATCTAAAGCGCAGTCTATCCGAAGCAGAACACTTCCGCTAACTGAAGATATAGGTACCGATGCTAGCAGTACCGAGCCTTCTTGCTGTTGCTACTGATAATAATTATTAACTTAAAAAGCATTAATGCCTGTTAAAAAGCGGCCAATCGCTAAAGTGTGAATATTATCTGTGCCTTCATAAGTAAAAACAGATTCTAAATTATTCATATGCCTGATCACATGGTATTCTAAACTAATACCATTCGCACCTAATACATTGCGGCAAGTACGTGCTATTTTTAAAGCTTCTCGGCAAGCGTTCATTTTTGCCATAGAAACTGAAATATTAAGTTCAGCTGCATTAGGATTAGCATCTTTTAAACGACCTAAATTTAAATTAAATAATTTTGCTTTACAGATCTCTGTATAACAATCAACCAGCTGTTTTTGTATTAACTGATTACTTGCAATAGGACGTTCAAATTGTTTGCGAGTTTTTGCGTACTCTACAGTTTGATCTAAACAAAATTCTGCTGCCCCGATTGCTCCCCAGGCAATCCCGTAACGAGCTTGGGTTAAGCAACCTAAAGCTGCCCCGAGCCCTTTAGTAGTACCTGGCAAGATAGCATCTTCAGGGACAAAAACGTCATTAAAACTTATTTCGCCAGTTATAGAAGCCCGCAGAGACATTTTATGTTTAATTAATTGGGTCTTCACCCCTTTTGATTGCATATCAATCAAGAAACCTCTTATACCATCTGGAGTTTTCGCCCATATAATTCCCAAATGAGCTATAGGCGCGTTAGTAATCCACATTTTACTGCCCTTTAATAGCCACCCACCAGCGCCCAATCTATCTTTATTTATAGGGGTTGCAGTGGTTTTCATACTTGCAGGATCAGAGCCAGAATCCGGTTCAGTTAAACCGAAACAACCAATTATTCTCCCCTGACTCATGGGTAGCAAATATTTGGTTTTTTGCTCTTCTGTGCCATATTTAAAAATAGGATACATACACAAAGAACTTTGTACAGATACAAAACTGCGTACTGCACTATCAGCACGCTCTAATTCTGCACAGGCAAGCCCATAGGCAACATTGGTGGCTGCAGATCCTCCATGCTCTACAGGCAACGTCATACCAAATAACCCAAGACTAGCTATTTGTTCAATTAAGTCTTCAGGCATACTGGCTTTTTCATAATGCTCGGTCATCATAGGAATTAAATTTGAATCTGCAAAGTCTCGTACGGTTTTAGCAATTAATAATTCTTCTTCACTAAATTGTTTATTTATTCCCAATATATCAACAGTTGCTTCTAACATATTTTTCCTATTTTTAATATTTTATCTGTAATACTTTTTACACTTGGTAACACATGATCAGCTGCGGGACCCAGCGGAATAAAACTATCTTCCGCAGTTATTCTAAACAAATTAACTTTTGATAAAAGATTATCTGTTTGACAGTTACTATATAATTTTGCAATTATTTCTTCACTAATAGAGCCTGTATTGCGACATTCATCAACAATAAGTATATTAACACAAGAAAAAGTCTTTCCTTGATTAAGCACAATATTATAAATATTATCTATCGGCAATGGTTTCAGCCAACATAGATCAACCAAGCTTATATTATTTATACTTATATTATTTATACTTTTATTAATTTTATATTGAGTTTTAAGCTCATCTATAGCTTTAACAGAAAGAAAATGGCCGTTACCATAAGAAATAATAATTAGGCTATTTGAGTGAGAGTCATCGTTAACTAAATAATTTGTAACACTAATTTGCCCCATCTCTGGCAGTCGTTCGTCAATTTGTGAATACACTGTTAGCATTTTATTGTCATTAGGCTGTAATAAATCTTTAGTAAAATATAATGCTATAGGCTCGATAAAGACACAAATCCTCATTTCACTATAAGCAGTTTTTACTAATCTGCGCCAAATTTTTACAGCACTCTGGGCGTTTGACGGACAGGCTATGATTATCCCTGGTATATCACGTAAAGCTGTAAAAGAATTATCATTATGAAAATGACCACCAAAGCCTTTTTGATAGGCTAGCCCAGGAAGTCTTATAATCATAGGATTAGCTAATCTACCACCTGAAAAAAAAGAAAGTGTAGCTGCTTCACCCCGTAATTGGTCGATAGCATTATGTAAATAAGCTAAAAATTGAATTTCTATTATAGGCAAAATATTATTATGGCCAAAACCAACTGCTGTACCTATTATGGTCTGCTCGTCTAAAATAGTATCAAAAATTCTTTTACGACCGAAATATTCTTGTAGACCCGCTGTTAGTCGATAAACACCACCTTTTTTACCAACATCTTCACCAAAAAAAACCGTATTGGGATATTGGGCCAAAGTTTCAGCAAAAACTAAATTTAAAGCTTGCGCCATATTTCTTGGAGTTTGCCATGTAGGCGTAATAGCTCCAAAAATATTTTCAGAAGTTTTTTGACCTAAAACTCTCGGTGTTTTTAACCGAGGGATACTAGGTATAATACTAGCCATCACCTCTTGTGCTGATCCCAACTTGGGTTCATTAATTAAGTTTGCACTGAGTCTTAATATTTTCTCACGTATGGTCTCATAAAGACCAATGATACTGGTGCAATCAAAATAATCCAACCCCAAAGCTAAACTTGCAGTATATAATAACGGATCATCGTCTTCGTTAGATTGGATTTCAGCTAAACTAAGATAGTGCTGTTCAATGTCAGAGCCAGCATGCCCCATTAAGCGTACTGTTTTCATATGCAAAAAAACAGGAACTTTGTCGACTCGAGCTATTTTTTCAGCTAATTTTGCTTTTTCTATAACATCTAGTAAATTTAATCCATCTGCAGAAAGATAAGTAATATTATTTTTTACATTAAGATTAGTAAAATTATTTTCAATCCAATTTTGGGGCGTCTTCACAGATATACCAATATTATTATCTTCACAGATAAATACTAGGGGTAATGGCACGTGTTGATAACTTAATATTCTAGCAGCATTAATAGCTCCCTGAGCGGTCGAATGATTAAAACTAGCATCACCAAAGCTGCATAATACAACACTGTTTGATAAAGTAGGAAATTTTACCCCAGGGTTATTTTTTAGATTATTTTTTAATATTCTGTTTTGATTTATCGATAAGGCCAAGCCTACTGCTTTGGGCAAGTGCGAAGCTATAGTACTAGTCTGCGGTGGCACATTTAATTCTACGCTGCCAAAGACTTTGTGTCGTCCATTGCTTATTTTATCTGATTTAGCAGCCAACAGAGACTTGATCTGCTCAAGAATTTGATTTTCTAGACCTATTTCTCCACCGTGTTTAAAAGCTCGGTTTAGCATAAACGCAGAGCTTCTATAGTGCAGTAAAGCAGGATCCTGAATTTTAAATATATGAGCAAAAGCAATATTATTTTCATGGCCTGCACTTGCAATCGTATAAAAACCTAAATTTTTTGCCTTTAATATTCTAGCTAATAGATCAATATGCCGAGTGATAATTTGCTGAGTAAATAAATTAACAAACGTTGCTCGATCTATTTGGGCTGATTGAGCTGATTGAGGCGTCAAAGACAGAACTTTTTTGGTAAAATTTTGATCAATAATCTGCCATCTTTCCAATGATTGTGGGTCTTCTATCTGTTGTCGAGACATAGATATGGTATAATTGTCAATTATTCAATCATGTATAACCATACTATAAAATAAAATAATAATTATGGCCAGAACTAAACAATTAATGAAATTATCTTGGACCAAACACTTGGCATCTAATGTCCTACATGTAGCCCTTGAGCCTGTTGATTCTAATATTTCTGCTATTTCTACTATTTTTGATTATATACCTGGTCAGTTTATCACCTTACATTTTATAAAAAATGGTGTAGAAATAAAACGAAGCTATAGTATAGCTAACGCACCTGATCAGAATAGCCAATATATAGAATTTGCTATCTCCTATTTGCCTGAAGGTATAGCCAGTGAAGAAATTTTTCACATGTCTCCCGGTGAACAAGTAGAGATCAGTGGCCCAGCAGGGCGTTTGGTACTATTAGATGAACACCCCAAACGGTATGTCCTAGTTGCCACTGGCACAGGAGTTACACCATATCGTTCTATGTTAAATAAAATAACAGAAATTACTGCCAAACATGATACAAAATTTTTGTTATTATTTGGCATCCGAACTCCCGAAGAATGTCTTTATGGCGAAGAATTTTTAGACTTTAAAAAAAATAATTCTAACTTTGACGTGCACTTTTACTATAGTAGAGAATTACCAAAATTAGACTCTAACCAGAATACTGATCATATTCACACAGGCTATGTCCAAACTGGCTTTAATGAGCAGTTATTAAATCCTGTGACTGATATGATTTATCTCTGCGGCAATCCTAACATGATTGACGAAGCT
Source organism: Gammaproteobacteria bacterium (assembly GCA_018061105.1). Classification (GTDB taxonomy): domain Bacteria; phylum Pseudomonadota; class Gammaproteobacteria; order JAGOUU01; family JAGOUU01; genus JAGOUU01. The sequence goes on along the minus strand of JAGOUU010000083.1, from coordinate 294 downwards.
TATGCTTTACTATTAGAAAAAGGATTTACAGCGAAAACAGTGCGAAGAGAAAAATATATTTCTTCAAAATAAACTTACGTCATACACCTCTAACGCCAGGGTTTCCTGCAACGCAAAAAGCCTGGCACTAAAGTTTTAAAAATTAATTCACTAAATCTTTTAACGCTTTAAGAGCTGTAGCGCGAGCTGCTTTTCTAGCCGGCTTAGCTTTTATCGTCATTGGCTGACCAGTAAATGGATTAACACCTTTACGGGCTTTGGTCGCTTTTTTGCTAACTCTACGGACCTTAATAC
>JAGOUU010000082.1 GCA_018061105.1 Gammaproteobacteria bacterium | reverse complement strand
TTATATGGGTCAATAATATTGCCAGCTGAATCTTTTGCAATGGCATTAATAGTCAGATCACGACGGAGAAGATCTTCCTCGAGAGTAACTAATTGGGAATAATCAACTGTAAAGCCTGTATATCCCGGAGAAACTTTTCGCTCTGTTCTGGCTAAAGCATACTCTTCTTTAGTATCGGGGTGTAAAAAAACAGGAAAATCTTTTCCTACAGCTTTGTAGCCTTGTTTAAGCAAATCTTCTGGAGTTGCACCAACGACAACCCAGTCCTTTTCTTTTACAGGCAAACCAAGCAGTTCATCGCGAACGGCTCCACCGACTAGATATACTTGCATTAATTCTTTAAAATAATTTTTATAATAATTCTGCACTGCTGTTAACTGGCATTGAAACAATTCCAACAGCATGTTCTGACTCTGCAACTATATAAGCTGCAAAGATGTCACTGATCACATTTGTCGCTGTTTGAATCATGTCATTTATTCTGTCAATGCCGGCAATCAATGGCAAAGCAATCAACGGCATGCCCATAGTAGAGATCACTGCACTCATCACGACTATCCCTGATCCAGGAATAGCTCCAGCTCCCATGGTAGTTAAAATTACTGTAGAAACTAAAGTTATATAATTTGTTGTTGTCAGGGTTATACCCAACATATTACTTGTAAAAATAACTGCTGTAGTCAAATAAATTGCTAATCCTGCCAAATTAAAATTACAACCTAACGGCAACATAAATTTTGCAATTCTCGGCGGAACTCTTAAACCCTCTTCTGCGCATTTAATTGAAACTGGCAAAGTAGCCCCGCTACTTGTTGTGCTTATTGCAAATGTAATAGCAGGCGCTATTTTTCGCAAAAAGTCTAATAATGATTTTTTTAAGTAAAACACAATGATACTACCATATACAACCGTAACTAATAGTACACAAGTTAATAATAATACCCCGATAAATTTTAGTAAAGGCAACAGAGCTGTAATACCAAACATGCCAAATGTCCAAGCAATTAACGCAAAGACTCCGTAGGGCGCAAAATACATAATAATCTGCGTAAGATGCATAGAAACTTTAGATATAGAATTAAATAATAACGCTAGTGGTTTTCCATGTTCACCTGCTAGATTAATAGCAATCCCGAATAAAATACCAAATACGACGATTTGTAAAATATTAGCATTAACAAAAGCAACAACAGGATTACTCGGAATCATTTCAACAAACATGTCCATAACACCTGGCACACCGGGAACATGATCTAAAGTATTAGGGTGAGTTTGAAATCCTAAATGATTATGAACTTCTGGCATACTTATACCTGAACCTGGTTGCAGTAAATTACTCACAGTAATTGCTAAAATAGTAGCAATAAAAAGAAAACTAAGATAAACAAAAAATGCCTTAATAGTAACTCTGCGCATTTGTTGCATATCTGAGACAGAAGTAACAGCTGTAATAACTGCACTTAAAATGACAGGCACTATAACCATGTGAAGAGCATGTAAAAAAGCATCGCCTAATGGTTTTAACATGACAGTTGATTCACCAAAAACCAGGCCACTTATTACTCCTAATACTAGTCCAGTAATAATTTTTTGCCACATTGGCGCATTGTGCCAGAGTAGAAACATTTTACTAATATTTCTTATATTCATTATTTTAATAACTCCTTAGTTAGCACAATAAAATTCATTAAACGTATATCTAAACATATCTGATAATTAAAGTCAATTAAAGTCATCTCCGGTAATAAGCTTTTTTAATTCAAACAGTTATGAAACTATTTCTAGCTTAGCTATCTTGGCAATTAACCACTTAATCCCATGCGGTTGGGCAAATTTTACTTGTACACGTGCTTTATCTCCATAGCCATCCGCTGAAATAATCACTCCTGTCCCAAATATGCCATGGCGAACAGTTTGCCCAAGATTATACTCTGAGTCTATAGATTGTACCCCTGATTGTGATCTTGATTGTGGCTGTGTTCGTGATTGATATGATTTTGGACTCGCTGTATTACAATCTATATTATAACCTATGTAGGTAGATACTTTCTCCTGTTTTAGTAAATCTTGTGGTAGCTCTTTTAAAAAACGGGATGGTAGATTATAACGGTCTTCACCTCTTATTCTTCGAACTTCACAAAAACTAAGATAGAGTTTACTCATAGCCCGAGTAATTCCGACATAACATAACCGACGTTCTTCAGCCAATTGCTTACTGTCACTTATGCACATTTCATGAGGAAATAGCCCCTCTTCGAGGCCAACTATGTAGACTATTTTGAATTCTAAACCTTTGGCAGTATGAATAGTCATTAAATTAAGGCTATTAAGAGGATTTTTATTATCTTTCGAATGCTCTTCACCTGCTTCTAGAACGGCATGTGACAAAAATGCCTGTAATGGCGTTTGTTCTAATTCAGTTCGAACAAACTCTTGCTCAAAATTAGAGCAAGCTGTTATGAGTTCATCTAAATTTTCAACTCTTGTTTTAACATTGCCTTTCTCTTCTTTAAAATAGTAATCTCGTAATCCACTTTCTGTAATTAACAATTTTACTAATTGCGCTAAGCTGAAATTATCTATAAGAGATCGAAAATTTTTAATTAATTTAAGAAAATCAGCTACAGATGCTCTTGCTTTATTTTTTAACAAATCTCTTTCAACAAGCTGTTCGCTGGCATGCCACAAGGTTAAATTATTTTCTTTTGCATAGTTACTTATGGTGTCTAAGCTTTGCTTGCCGATACCACGAGTTGGCCAATTAATAATCCGATCAAAAGAAGCATTATCAAAAGAATTATTTGTTAAGCGTAAATAAGCCATCGCGTCTTTGATCTCAGCACGCTCGAAAAAGCGCTGACCGCCATATATTTTATATGGTATAGCAGAGCGTAATAAGTATTCTTCAAATTGACGAGACTGATGGTTGGCACGGTATAAAATTGCCATCTCACCTAAAGCTATACCGGCGTTATGATGTGATTTGACTTGTTCTATTATATATTTAGCTTCATCGATGTCATTAAAAGCTTGATAAACTGTAATGGGTTCTCCACTTGGACCAGAGGTCCAAAGATTTTTACCCATACGATTAGAATTATTTGAGATCAAGCTATTAGCAGCATTTAAAATAGTCGCTGTTGATCGATAATTTTGTTCAAGGCGGATAATTTTACTATTTTGATAATCTGCCGAAAAATTTGTAATATTTTCTACTCGCGCACCCCGCCAACCATAAATAGACTGATCGTCGTCCCCTACCATAGTAAAATAATTCTGATGATAAAATAATTTTAACCATTGGTATTGTAAAGTATTTGTATCTTGAAACTCATCCACTAAAACATGTTGAAAACGTTGTTGATAGTGAAACTTTAACTCTGGATTATTAATAAATAATTCTTTAGCCCGCAAAATAATCTCAGCAAAATCTACTAAACCTAATTGTTGACTTTGGTTTTCATAGTCTTTATATATTTCTTGTAGATACTTTTGTCTGCGATCAGTCGGCTTATCAAGATCTTTATATCGCAGTCCTTCATCTTTTTTATTATTAATAAAATATTGCGTTTGCTTAGGTGAAAAATCTTTGTCATCTATATGCAGATCTTTTTGAATTTTTTTGATCATTCTCAGCTGATCGTCGCTGTCAATAACTTGAAAACTTTGTGGTAATCCTGCTAATTGCCAATGCATTCTCAATAAACGGTGCGCCAAGCCATGAAAAGTGCCAATCCAAAGATTACGAATAGGTATCACCAATAGCTTTTCTATGCGCTGCTGCATTTCTTTTGCAGCTTTATTAGTAAAAGTTACGGCTAAGATAGCATGAGGTGAGACGTGTTCGGTACGAATTAACCAAGCAATACGATGAACGAGAACACGTGTTTTGCCACTCCCAGCACCAGCTAGAATTAATAAATTTGAGGGCGCAGCCGTCACCGCTTGATGCTGAGCAGGGTTCAAGCCGTCTGTTATATAACTTAGATTAGAATAGTTAGAATTGTTCATCCGACATATTCTGACATAATGCTATTCTAAATCCAAGCTCAACCTTTTGATCTTACTTTTGATCTTACTTTTGATCTTAACAGATCTCCTCATTTTCTGACTAAATGTTTGAGAATAAATTTGAGGTCTCAGATATAACCGATTGATTCTCTTGGAAAATGGTACCAGCAAATACTAACGCGGCTAGTGAAGCAGCAAAGTTTGATAAATATTTAAAAGCCAATACCGTAAAACAGCAAACCCATTCCCTATTTACTCAAGGCCGGCTAATTGTTAAGCTACTACCCACCCTGGCCGATGAGTAGAAACGGTGGAAACTAAGGCTGGCGGCCCATTTTAGAAATGTATTATAAAAGAGACAAGTTGTACAAAAACATTCCAGTAGAAGTGTATGAGATAGGTCAAACGTGATTTTTAAATGCAAATTATACAGGTAAATAATGACAAATATTCCAAATCCTCAAGATAGATTTCCAGTTATGATGTCCAATGGTGAGTATTGGCCACATACAATTTTTTTAAAAAATGTTATTAATCATCCCCATATTACCATAGGGGACTATAGTTATTACAATAGTTTCAATAGTCATAATATTACAGATTTTCGTCAAGTATTAATGCCCTATATGCATGATATGGCACCGGAAAAAGTTGTGATTGGTAAATTTGTACAAATTGCACATGGTGTGCAAATAATAACCAATAGTGCAAATCATCAATTTAATGGATTTTCTTCCTACCCGTTTGTTATTTTTGGTAAAGATTGGTCAAACTATCAACCTAATTACTTTAATAAAGGTGATAATATTATTGGCCATGATGTATGGTTAGGCCATGAGGCATTAATAATGCCGGGGGTCAAAATAGGCTCAGGCGCCATCATTGCATCTAGAAGCATTGTAACTAAAGATGTGCCAGATTACGCTATTGTTGCAGGCAACCCAGCTAAAATTATTAAAATGAGATTTGATGATAAAACAATAAGTAAATTATTAGAATTATCTTGGTGGAATTGGGATATTGATAAAATAACGAAAAATATTAAATATATTGTTGGTGATAGCATAGCTAATTTAACAAAAAACTAATGGTAAATAATCTGGCGCCAATGGGTATAAATTATTTTCTGAAAACGACCCCAGGAATTTTTGCAAATCCGCTATTAAAACTAGAAAAAAGTTTTGGTTACAGCTTTGTTACTTTGAGTCAAGCATTAGATAGCGATTTTTCAACGCTATTAACACAAGTTTTTTAAGAATGTGAAAGAAATTTGCAAAACCAATTAAACATAAAACCAACTAAACCTTGAGAATAATATTTATTTACAGTACGATTGCTCTTTTAGTTTACATAAAAATAAAGTTAGGAGCATACTGTGACGTACATGACGTTTAATACTAAAGGTGAAGATTGTAAGGGCGATTTGTTTTTTCGTTATGCGCTAGAAGCAAATTTAGCTTTTGATAAAGGAGAATTTGATAACGCAATAGATCATATAAAAAAAGCAATGAGTGTTCCTGGCATTTCTCGTTATAAACATGCACATTGTCTACACAATTTAGCATATTTGTATCTAAGGGATACAGAATCAAAAATAGATCTAGCCATGCGCTGTATTGGTGATGCATACAGATGGACAGATCCAGGCGATAGGATTCGGTGTCTTTTAGCGCAATTGCAAGGGGATGTACAATACCATACTGGCCATTACCGAGAAGCTATACAAATCTACTGGGAGGTATTACAGCAATTACCTCGACACGAACATGTGAAAGTATATACTATACATTGTTGTAGAGATATGGGCCGATGCTATTTAAAACTAGGTGATCAGACGAATGGTCTCCGTTATCTTAATTGTGCTCTGCGACTTGCAGATAGTCATAGTGGGATGATGGGTGCAGATTATAGATATATCCAGGGCATACTTAAAGATCATGGATTTGTCTTGCCTGAATGTTCTGTTTTGCCAGTCGCCAGACCTTTTGTAGGTTGTGGATACCATACTTCAGTAGCTAGTACTTCTCCTATTTGTCCTACTTATTCTACTTGTCCAACCTACTCTGGCACAACATATTGTCCTAGATAGTTTATCTTCAACGATACACCCAGTGGCTATAATTTAACGGTGTTCACTGTTATAAAAAGGCGACTGGCGTTTATATTTACTGAGAGAATATTTAATTCAGAAACTTAAATCATCAAAGCTTCACATGAATTTTGCCTAAGTTCTGACTATATAAGTGACTATATAAGTTGTGATTACTTTGTAAAAATATTAAGATAACTTTTGACTCCATTGAGTCTAACTTGAGACGGAGATCCCCATCTTATGAACACTGATCAGAGTATAACTGAGCAAGGTAGCGGCGGTGAGACTCACCAACCCCCTGTTTCAGGGAAGTTGTCGCCTCTGAATTGAACTAACTCAGACGGGGTGGTACGGGAGTACCTAATGAGACAAGTAACCAAATATGAACCATCATTTAAAGACAGTGTTATAGCTAAAAC
>JAGOUU010000081.1 GCA_018061105.1 Gammaproteobacteria bacterium | reverse complement strand
GCCTAGCGTATCATAACTATAAGCTACCTTATTAGGGCTCGAGGCGTTCGCTATACTAACCACTTGCATATTATTGTACCTGAATATTAAATTGCTATTGTTAACAGGACTTAATGTATTTATTTTTGGATTTTGATTTAGGCTTGTCAGACTACTTTTTAGGCTTAATAAATTATCATTTTCGTCATAGAGATAGTCAACCTGTCCATTAGCCATTTTTGCGCTAGTTATACGCCCAAGCTTATCATAACTAAAATCATATTGATGTTGATATGATAATTCTAAAGAATCCGATAAATCTAATTGTAGTAAATTATTATTTAGATCATATAAATAGTTTAATTTTAACGTACCATAATTAAATTGATTTACTCTGCTATAGCTATCTAAACCCGAACTAATCTGATTAGAGCCTAATCGCATCTGCTCCCAATGTCCCATCGGATGGTAAGATATATTTGAAATTTTATTTCCAATACTTGTTGGCTGTCCGTATTCATTCGGATTTAGATAAAACTCTGATTTATCAGGGTAGATAATTTTTTCCAGATGTCCATCATGGTTGAATTGATTTTTAGTTTTTAAAGTTATATAGTTTTTGATATTTAACTCTTCTGAAATTACTCTATCGATCTCGTCATATTTATAGGCCCAGTTTATTCGACCCTTACTGGCACTGATAATATTATTATTGCTATCATATTTATAAATTAATGTTGGGCTTTTGTCTGAATATTCTTCTTGTTCTAGTTTGTAATTTTTTGGATGATAAGTATATTTGATTATATTAATATCATTTTTCTTTTCTGTAATGTTACCCAATTTGTCGTGCTTATATTCTGTTACTCCCGTTTCCGGCTCTGTGTATTTTATTAAATTATAATTTTTATCATAATGATATACTTTTGAGACGTTGCCTTGCTTTACTGATGTTACATAACCCAAATCATCACGATTAATAACCGTTTCGCGATTATCTTCTTTTATTTTAACTATTTTGTCATGCTCAGGACCATCAAAACCAAAACTTGTGGTAATTTTATATTCTCCTGTTGGATAATAAACAGCTACTGTATTGTTATCTAGATATGTGTATCTTGTACAATTGTCTGTGTTACTAATTTTTGACGTATAACAATCTGTAGTTAATCTATTTAAGCTATCATAAGTATAACTATGGCCAGCAATTGCATTATTTATAGAAGAGACAAAAGACTGAAATATTTTTCTGCCCATAGCATCATAGCGATAAATAATTTCTTTTTTACTGCCTAATGTTTTTTTGACTGGCATTCCATAGCTGTTATTTATCGTTACTTCTTTATAGGTGCCATGTTCTAATATGTTATTGCCAGATGGATATTGATAATTTGTTTCTGAGCCTATAGCCGGTGTTTGCTTTTCTATTCTTCCTAAAGCATCGTATAGATAATTTGCTGTATAACCACGAGGATTTGTTACTAAGCTAGGCTGTCCGTAAGTGTTTATTACTTTATTTTCATGCGTGCCATCAGGGTAAGATATATATTGCGGTATGCCTGCATAGTAATTGTCATAATAAGTTGTATTCCCCATTATGTCTGTATCACTTGCCAACAGACCATTATTATAAGTGTAAATATTATGCTTATTAAAAGAGCTAGATTGAATGACATTACCAATATGATCATACTCTTGTTGATTGATTACTTTATTGTTAATTAATAATTTTGTTCTTAATCCCAATATATTTTTATCAACAATATTCAAATATTCTTGCTTAATTTCTCTACTTTTATCGCCATGAGCTTGAACTATACGAGTGGCGTTATCATAATCATCATAATCAAAATATTCAGTTCTATAGATATCTTTACCTCGTGTTAACGTCACAGATGTTGGAATTACTCGATAAGTTTTACTATCTTGCAGAGGGCCACTATATTTGCCATCTAGTATATAAACTAAAGTCTTATGTGGTTCATTATTATGCAAAACTGGCTGCCATTTATGCACTGTCTTTTGAAGAATCTCATTATCTTGTATAGCATGAGCTTTATAGATAGTGCTTTCAGCTAGCAAACCTGTCATCCAAACATTATTATTTTCAAAGTTATAATACTTGTTTACTGTTGTGTAGTGATCGTTTTTGATAGTAACCAATTTTGTACTATGACCGTCGGTTAGCATACCGTCACTTTTAGTAAGATTCCATTTACTAGTAACGCCACCTTCTGTTCGACTTATTGAACTTAATCTTTCTGCATAGACATTTGTATAAAACGCAAGTGTTGTATCATAAGCATAAGTATAATTAGTAATGCTATTTGTATCGGCAGCATAGGTCAAGAATTCACGCGGAGAATCAGGTAACATTGAATATGCGTATTTCCAATATCTACCATCAAATAAATTAACGCTTGTTAAAATAAAGCATCCGTGTTTAACAAAAAAATTGTAGTTATAGTTTGCCACGATGCTGTTGTTATATAAAATCCTCGTAGGTACATAAAAATAGATATGATTTCCATCACTATCTTTGGTTTTAAATTGTTGATGTTGTATATCTAACACTTGATTCAAATTGCTAGAAGTAATTTGTTTTAACAGTGATCTATCATATGTATATGCTATGTATTGCCCTGCTGGCGTGGCTATTTTGGTTAGATAAAACCTAACAGTTGATTCTAGTTCAAAACCATGGCCAAAATAATATTTAAATCCTTTAGGATCTGTTAGGGTATATATTCCAGCTTCTATTTTGCCTTGCCAGTTATTTATTGTGCGAAACTCGCCTGGCCTATTTTTGTTTGCAAATAGAACTAATTTTTGTCCTTTAGATGTAACATAGACTGGCTTACATATATTATTGCTCACTTTAGTTTTGCACTTTTTCGCAAGATGAATATAATCACTTTGAAAGTTCCAAGCTTGTGAAATTGGTTGCTGATCATAATGTTTATGGTATTTAAATTGATCTTTATTACCATAATCAGAGCTATAAGTACGATTGAATTCTATATTTAACCCAGGTGCTACAGGGACAGAAAAATCAGTATAACTTAACTTTAAAGATCCAGAAAATGGCTCTATAGATTCATTGGGATTGGGTGTTACTTTTTGCTGATTAAACAAAGCTCCATTTATAAGCGTTTCATTTATTACTACTTCTGAATCGGCAGGTGATTTATTTGAGACGCTAGATCTAAAATTAAGTTTTGGAGTAAATTGTGTATCATTATTGTGGTTGTATTCATACTCGTTTTCTGATTCTTGTGCGTGAACAAATAAACAGTAAATACATATGATTAAAGCGACAACGATTTTACGCATAATAGATTATTATTTTTTATATTATTATTCTTAATCGCGGTATTATGGTGAATAATAAAATATTGTCAATATAAAAATTAATAAAAATCGAGTAGGAGGGATCTCGCGATCCCTCCTACTCGATTCACCTGAACACGTGCATCTATTTAATTTTTTGTCAAGAACAGCATTTAAACTCATCTCTATCAGAAATTTTTGTATCCAGAGAACTTATTTTATAATTAAGATCTCTTATGTGGCTATATATTCTATGATCATAACTTTTTTGTGGTACACAAAAATAAGTTAGACCTTTATTTAGCTCTGAATAATATGATTTATGTTTTGCTAAATCACAATAAATATTAGCGTTATCACCATTTTGCCCTGTGGATAAACCTCGTTCGTAATTACAATATTGATTGATGCCTTGGCCTCATTACTAATATGAGATCCTTACATTACTGATATCTGATAAAATTTTACCAGAAAATAATTATGATCATTCATTAAGTGGAGAATGGCGCGGCTACAGAGAATGCCATGTCAAGCCAGACCTTTTATTAATATATAAAATAATAGTTAAAAAAACTAAGTCTAAACGAATATGTTTTTAGAAACGCAGAGGTTAATCATCAAGCCATCTACGCCTGAAGATTTTAATGATCTATACAGCATACAATCCGATCCAGATGTTATGCAATCTAAGAAATTTTAAAGATCACGACAAAACAAAAAAAGAGTTATTAGAAGAAATAGAATTTTATCTAGCACATTCAAGATCACTGTTTTTTGATGATAATCTGAAATTATTAGAACAGAACTAGATTTATTCGATTGGTTTAATACCGAGAGTCGGAATCGAACCGACATGATGTTACCATCACAGGATTTTGAATCCAGCGCGTCTACCAGTTCCGCCATCCCGGCCTTGTAATACGAGATTACGCTCGCATACTACCAGAGATCACATAGATAATCAACTTAATATACTTAATATACTTAATATAGTTAATTCGGTTATTTATATTTGACTACAGATTATTTTTAGCTAAATTACTAAGTACAGATAGATTTAACATCAAGTTGTGAATAATTATATTATGCAGATATTAATTTTTTTTATAGCCATTTTAATCAATCTTTCAACTAACCCTGTTTTTGCTCAAGATTATAACTCTGCTCAAAAAAAACTTGAAGAAAAATACAAATTTTCCAGAAACAAGTCTGAAGATTCAGATAATAATAATTCTACCCTAATTAATCCTCCTGCTAATAATAAGAAATCATATACAGAAACAGAAAATACTATTATTCAAGACCTTGAGCTGCCAAAATTTGAATTAATAAACAGACCTTTTAATAAATCTAATAATACTATCTATGACAGCAAAGCTGACAGTAAAGTTATTTCTGATAAGTAAAATATCTTCAGCTACAGCAATATTTTTACATTTCTGGTATTATGGCGACGTAATTTGGAGATTTATTATATGGATAATCGTTGTGAATTGACTGTTCGTAGCTTTGCTGGTGTTATTTTATCTACTCTCAATACAGGGTTCATGCTTAATTTAGCGCTTCTAGCGCGGGCATCTGAAGATAGTTTTAGCAAATTGAGAATGCCTAATTTTATTCTCAATTGCATGTTGTTATCTTGTAGTTTTACTGTTGGCTTATGCCTTATGATCCTTAAACCTAAAAATACAGATTTAGACAGTTTAGCAAGCAGTAAACCTTTGTTGCCTTTAAGCTTAAAGCTTAAATCAGAGCATAAATCAGATTTAAAAAATAAGATTAAGCATTTTTTACCTCATACCGCTGGTCTTTTCTTACTATTAGATAGCTTGTTTATTATTAATAGGCTTGTTGAATCGACACTTGACGATCATCAATATACTTTAATAATAAGAAATTCTCCTCTGTATGTACTTGGCTGGATTATTACAGCTTTAAATGTTTTAGCAACGTTTTCTTTAGTAATTTGTGCTGCTATTAAAAAACATGGTGAACAAGCAGTAACCCCGAATTATGATAGCGTTGGGTATTATATTGCAATGCCATGATAGCAGTAGCGCGGAGCAGGAGGGAACCTTTAAATCCCACAAAACAAAAAACCCCGTAGATTATTTTTACAAACCTACAGGGTTCTTATATATCTAAAAGCTTGGCAGTGTCCTACTTTCACATGGGTAATCCACACTATCATCGGCGCTAAACCGTTTCACTTCTGAGTTCGGAATGGGTTCAGGTGGTTCCAGTTTGCTATTGCCGCCAAGCAAATCGTTGGGAGTTTTAAATATTTATTTTATATTTAATTCTCCAGCATTCTTTTTTATCACTAGTTATACTAGTTTTAAGAATCATAAATAAACGTACACTGCTTTCTGGCTTTTTCTTATCTTCGAGTTCTCGCAAGTCTTTGCTTTCTATATAACTCCAGTAACCCAAGTCACTTGAAGTTATATGGTCAAAACTCTCGGCCAATTAGTATTGGTTAGCTCAACATATCGCTATGCTTACACACCCAACCTATCAACGTCGTAGTCTTCAACGAGCCTTACAGATCTCTCTGGGAAATCTCATCTTGAGGTGGGCTTCCCGCTTAGATGCTTTCAGCGGTTATCCGCTCCGCATATAGCTACCCGGCAATGCCATTGGCACAACAACCGGAACACCAGGGATGCGTCCACTCCGGTCCTCTCGTACTAGGAGCAGAGCCTCTCAAATTTCCTACGCCTACGGCAGATAGGGACCGAACTGTCTCACGACGTTCTGAACCCAGCTCGCGTACCACTTTAAATGGCGAACAGCCATACCCTTGGGACCTGCTTCAGCCCCAGGATGTGATGAGCCGACATCGAGGTGCCAAACACCGCCGTCGATATGAACTCTTGGGCGGTATCAGCCTGTTATCCCCGGAGTACCTTTTATCCGTTGAGCGATGGCCCTTCCATGCAGAACCACCGGATCACTAAGACCGACTTTCGTCCCTGCTCGACTTGTCTGTCTCGCAGTCAAACACCCTTTTGCCTTTGCACTCTTCATACGATTTCCGACCGTATTGAGGGTATCTTTGTACTCCTCCGTTACTCTTTGGGAGGAGACCGCCCCAGTCAAACTACCCACCATACACTGTCTCTGTACAGTCTCTCTGTACTAGGTTAGAACCTCAAGATTGCCAGGGTGGTATTTCAAGCTTGGCTCCGACTAAACTAGCGTCTAGCCTTCATAGCCTCCCACCTATCCTACACAAGCAATCTCAAAGTCCAGTGTAAAGCTATAGTAAAGGTTCACGGGGTCTTTCCGTCTTGCCGCAGGTACACTGCATCTTCACAGCAATTTCAATTTCACTGAGTCTCGGGTGGAGACAGTGTGGCCATCGTTACGCCATTCGTGCAGGTCGGAACTTACCCGACAAGGAATTTCGCTACCTTAGGACCGTTATAGTTACGGCCGCCGTTTACC
>JAGOUU010000080.1 GCA_018061105.1 Gammaproteobacteria bacterium | reverse complement strand
TGTTTTGTCGTCGGCTTCCTTCAGATTCCACCTCGCGGTGAACACCCTTGCCTAGACTAGTTGACCAGTTCGAATCAGCCAACAGCGGACTTCCACCGCCTAGATCCGCGCCATGCCCGGCGCACACTAAAAAAGGGCGATCACGTCGCCCTTAAAATTAACACCTTTCTAATTTGAAGTCTAATAATTATTTTTTATTTTTATAACTGATCATGATTATCATTTAAATATTTAGCAACACCATCGGGAGTTGCAACCATGCCCTTCTTACCTTCTGTCCAACCAGCAGGACATACTTCACCATACTTTTCATGAAACTGCAGCGCTTCTATTAAGCGAAGTAATTCATCAATATTACGACCAAGAGGTAGATCATTGACCAATTGTGAACGCACAACACCGTTTTGATCAATAATAAAAGCAGCTCTAAACGCTACACCCGCTTCTGGATGCTGAACACCATACGCTTGACAAATTGCATGTCGTATATCGGCTGCTAGAGTAAATGTAACTTGACCAATACCACCTTTATTTATATCTGTATTACGCCATTTATGATGAGAGAAATGAGAGTCGATAGATACACCAATAACTTCAACACCTAATTTTTTAAATCGCGGCATTCTTTTTTCAATAGCAATTAGTTCTGAAGGGCAAACAAAAGTAAAATTTAACGGGTAAAAAATTAATAGACCATACTTATTTTTTGTTGCTTCTTTAAAATTAAAATTATCAACTATTTCACCATTACCTAAAACCGCCGGGACAGTAAAATCTGGCGCTTTGCGACCAACTAATACACTCATGTAACTCTCCTGAATTTATAATATTAAACTAATAGATAAACTGGAGTAAATTATATCATGCCCTTAGAGCTAGAAAAAGTCTGCATAACACTGTGCCCCGGTATAAAACAATAAGTTAGGAAATTTTACTTGACAATGATTCTCATTACCATCTAATATTATACTAATAGACATAAGAATAACATTCTAAACATCTCGCATGTATATCTGTATATGTAAACAAGTTACTGATAAGCAACTTCGTGAAGCCATAACTAAAGGCGCTTGCACGATTGAGGAAATTAGGGCTTGTCTGGGAGCTTCTTCTGAATGCGGCAGCTGCTTAGATTCTATTCATCAGATTATTGCTGAATATGCCGTGCCAGTGTCAGATATAAAAATTATCTCGACGGTGTCTACAGCTACTATTGCGACTTCTTACACCCAGATAAATTCTTGATTAATCTTGACTTAATAGTTATTTCCCTTAGACTACCCTAGTATATTGTTATATTGAAATATTAAAAGCAGGTAAAATAGCTATGAAAACTGACCCTCAAATGATTCAGCATTTAAACAATGTGTTAGGCAATGAATTAGTAGCTATCAATCAATATTTTTTGCATTCAAAGATTTTAAAAAACTGGGGAATAAATAAGTTAGCTGAGAAAGAACACGAAGAGTCCATCGATGAAATGAAACATGCTGACAAATTATCAGATCGTATTCTTTTTTTGGATGGTTTGCCTAATTTTCAATCATTAGGCAAATTATATATTGGCCAAAATGTTAAAGAAATTTTAGAATGTGATTTAAAACTTGAATATAAAGCCCGTGAAGATCTGATCAGTGCTATTAAATATGCTGAATCAATTGCTGACTTTCCCTCACGAGTGCTTTTAGAGTCGATCATGATCTCTGAAGAAGGTCATATAGATTTCTTACTAATGAATTTAGAATTAATTAACAAAATTGGCATAGAAAATTATATTCAAAGCAATATTTAATATTATAATTATATTAAATATTATTTAATTAAAGGGACTTAAATGAACAAATCTACATTTTTAGCTAACTTAACTTTATCTTTCGCTCTTTCTTTTATTCATCCAGTAATTGCTTCATCAGATACAGCTTCTCGGAACAACTTTTCAGAAGAAGAACAGGGACTGATCCAAAACGATTGCGAAGAGAGCTCACGAGATTTAGAATCTATCAATAATCAAATAGTTGAACTTCAAAAAGGTAATCTTCGAGAATCGCAGTATGAAGCAAAAATAAAAGAAATTATGAAACCTTGGTACAAAAGATTAATTGATAATAAATGCAATGGCGTACGATCTGGCAATGATATTGTTTGCCCAGAAAACTCTATAGAGATGCAGCTGTTATCTATTTCAGATGCCATGATTGCTATTGCAAACTCATTAAAATTACAAACAGAGCAAAGCTTTACTAAAGAATCCATAATAGATTATTTCAAAAAATCAAGAATGAACCTAGACCAACACTGTCAGAAACTTTTAGAAGATTCGAAAAAAACTAAACAATTAAAACAATCTGCACAAACTAAACCTACAGAATAGTTAGCACTATGATAACTAATCTCAGTGCCTACCCAATTGTTGTTGATTTACCAGTGCAGTGGGGTGAAATGGATTCATTTGGGCATGTTAACAATATAATGTATTTTCGTTATTTTGAGGCTGCTAGAATAGCTTATCTTAGAAAAATACAAGAGATCATGGTTAGTGATTTTTTAGCAGAATCCGGTGTAGGCATAATCGTCGGTTCTATTAATGCTAAATTTATTGCCACCCTAGTCTATCCAGACACTATCCAGATTGGAGCAAAGATTAGCTCTATTGAAGAATATAATTTAGTCATGGATTATGCCATCTTTAGTAAAACTAAAAATAAAATCGTAACTATAGGCAGCAGTTCAGTAGTAATCTACGATTATAAAAATCACTGTAAAACTGCCGTTCCTCAAAAACTAAAAGAAATTATAGCTACTCTAGAGAAATTTTAATGGGAAGATTAGCTGCCGCTCGCAAAAAACGTAATGCACTTCTGTCACTTGCGACTTTAGGTATAGTCTACGGGGACATAGGCACAAGCCCTCTGTATGCTTTTCGAGAATCTCTCCGTGATTTACCTCTAACAGAAAATAATATTTTAGGAATACTTTCTTTAATTTTATGGACGCTGATTCTCGTTATTTCTGTTAAATATATCTCGTATGTCTTACGAGCTGATAACGACGGTGAAGGTGGCGTGTTAGCCTTATTAGCTTTATTAAAACGCTATAGCAATAAATCTAATAATCTTATTTTAATAATAGCCATATTAGGCGCTGGTTTATTATTTGGCGATGGGATGCTAACCCCAGCCATGTCTGTTTTGAGCTCGGTAGAAGGGTTGTCATTAATGTCCCCAACTTTTACTAAGTTCGTCATGCCGATTACTTTGGCTATATTAATCTTATTATTTTTATCCCAACATCATGGCACCGCAAAAATTGGTATTTTTTTTGGTCCAATTATAACCTTATGGTTCTTAACAATTGCCATGTTAGGCATAAGACACATTATAATATATCCCCAAGTTCTTTGGGCAATCAGCCCGAGCTATGCAGCACAATTTTTTATAGAAAATAACTGGTTGGGCTATAAAGTTCTTGGTAGTATCTTTCTCGTTGTAACTGGCGGAGAAGCCCTTTATGCTGATTTAGGACATTTTGGCCGTAAGCCGATTACAATTTGCTGGTTTGCTATAGTTTTACCTAGCTTAATTTTAAATTACTTTGGTCAAGGAGCTAACGTTTTACAGAACCCGGAGGCCATTATTAATCCATTTTATGCTTTAGCGCCAGATTGGTTTGCTTATCCTCTGATTATCTTAGCAACTATGGCAACGATTATAGCCTCACAAGCAGTGATCTCAGCTACATTTTCTTTAATAAACCAGGCTATTTTATTAGAGCTCTGCCCTCGCATGCCTATAGTTCAAAAATCTCGGAGAATACGAGGACAAATTTACATAGGTCCTGTTAATTGGATCCTGTGCTTTGGAGCTATCTTATTAGTTATAGGCTTCGGAAGTTCTAGTAATCTAGCCCATGCTTACGGAATCGCCGTAAACTTGGTTATGCTAGCAGTGACTATTCTCTTAGTCAGAATTGCTGAAGTGCATTGGCATTGGTCAAAATTTAAAATACTGAGTATTTTTTCAGTATTTGTCTGTATTGACATATCTTTTCTGGGCGCTAATTTAGAAAAAGTCTTAACTGGTGGCTGGGTACCACTATTATTTGCCGCTATTGCCGGTATCGTCATGATAACTTGGAAAACAGGCATGAGATACTTACATTCAAGTTATTACGTAGACAAAATAGATCTTGCCAGTATAGCCCAAGAATTAAATGACTCATCGCTCAGCTATATAAAAGACTTTCCTATGGTTTTTATAACTGATCCTTACGATAGAAGCGGTGGAGCCCTTTTACACTACTTAAAATTAAGCCGCGCTATTCCAGAAAATATTTTACTTGTCAGCCCAATTGTAGTAAATCAGCCTTACGTTGCTCAGTCTAATCGCTGTGTCTTTAATCAAATTACACCTGGTGTTTATCGATTGAATATGAACTTTGGCTTTATGGAAATAATTAATTTACCACATACTTTAAGTATTGTAGTGCCGGCTATACCCGAAATAAAAAATAAAATTGATATTCGCCAAGCTACTTTCTTAGTAGAAATTACTAATATAGTCGTGACTCATAAGCATTGTATCTTTTACTTTAGCTGGCAAGAAAAATTGTTTGAGTTTCTCATGAGAATTTCAGCAATGGACATAGAATTTTTAAAGCTACCCCATAACAGAACCATTGCTATTGGAAGTTATTGTGAAATTTAGTAACTTTCATCTCCTGAGGTTTAAAAAAGTCTAATCTCTGGGCAAATTATTTAAGACCTGAGCAATCATATAATTTGCGTCGCTACGTGCCTTAGATTTACTATTCCAGTAACTACATAGATTCCCCACCCACAAGCCACGATAGATTTTCCAATTTCTTGGAAAAGATATATATCGAGGAGAATAAACTAAATCATTGTAACAATCCTGATTACTATTATTAAGATAACATCTACGCTTATTATAATCATCAAAGCTATTAGGTGTAACTTGATTAATATTTGCACGCAAATCATCAAATAAAATTAAACGCCGACTATCGAGATCATCTAATTTATAATGATAATATTTAGCAATGTTACGCATAGCATAAGATTTGCCTTGTAATTCCTGTTCATATGTTTCATCTGTATTTTGATCTGCACTATACTGGAAAGGACCATCCAAACCAACTTGGTTTAATGCTAAGTCAATAAAATTTTGATCAAAACCCTTTTCTAACAATGTTCCATCAGTAATTACTTGATAAGCATCTCTTTTCTTTCTAGCTGTATTAATAGCCAAGTCAAAACCTGCCGATTTACATGCCTCCACTGCAGCACTAGCACCGCCACAGGCCAAGGTAAAATCTATATCAAACACACACACGCCTTTATTAAAATTATTAATATTATTACTAGTAGCGTGGATATGACCCACAGTGCAAAAAAATAAAATTACTAAACTTCCTATAACTATAAGTTTAGTAACTACATTATACATTTTATTTTTTAAACTCGTATATCTTATATCAGCTATATTAGTTATATTAGTTATATTAGTTATATTAGTTATATCAGCAACTTCATTAGAAGACATAGAAATCCTAAGAATTTATTATTTTTATATTATTGTTTTACTTATGCTAGAAAGTATAGAATGAGATAATTTAGAAGTAAATAAAAGAGCCTATTTTTTAGCAGTTTTCCAGGTATTTTTTTAACATTGCTGTTTGCTGAATAGATAAGTACAAACCTAGTTTAGTTCTGCGAAATAAAACATCTTCAACGCAGTCAGCATACTCATTGTTTACTAAATAATCCACCTCACATTGGTATAACCCTGAACCGAAATGATACCCTAAGCTTTCTTGAGACTTACATTGCTTTAAGAATTTATACACCAAACTACCATAAGTTCTTGTATAACGTTCAGCTAGATCTTGAGATAACCATGGGTATAAAACTAATAATTTCGTAACAAAAGCTTGATGATTTGCTCTAGAGTATCCTACTACTGCTTTAGCTTTATCAGGACTAGCTTCTAGATCGCCGCCTGGTAATTTAACCAATTGCTTATCTGAGTTAATCTTAAGATTAAAGTTAAGATTAAAGTTAAGATTAATCTTAGTTAAAATTTTTATCACATTGGATGCTAATACTCTATAAGTAGTAATTTTACCGCCATAGATACTTATTAATGGCAACTTATCACTATAAATATCTAGTTTATAATCTCGTGTATTCTCCGAGGAATTGGTATTAGGCTGATAAAATAAGGGTCGTATACCACTGTAAGTATATTTTATATCAGAAACCTGAAGTTTAGTTTTAAAATAATGATTATAACAATAAAGCAAGTAATCGATTTCTTGCTTAGATATACTAAGCTTTTCTTTACTTAATTTCTCTTCTGACTCAGTAGTACCTATTAAAGTGAAGTCTTTTTCATAAGGAATAGCGAATATTATTCTATTGTCTGTGTTCTGCAGAACATAAGCATAGCCATGTAAATGCTTATCTAATTTAGGTACAACTATATGACTACCCTTAATTAATCTTATATTATATTTGGGCGATAATTTAAGATTATTTTCTAAAACACTATTTACCCATGGGCCTGTGGCGTTAATAATACATTTGGCTTGAATATTGAATCTATTATTTTTTTTACAATTACTTAAAGTAATTTCCCAAAGATTTAAACTCGTATTATATTCAGCAAGTTCTAAACTAGTATTTTTATTAACACATGCTCCGTAAGTTACAGCCTCTAAAATATTGAGAATTACCAATCTAGCATCATCAACCCATAGATC